>CAVEBA010000085.1:0-8179 GCA_963613695.1 Sphaerochaetaceae bacterium | reverse complement strand
GGTTAGTTTGCGTTCCCGCGAGAAATCGCGGGAACGTTTTTTTTTGCCTACGGCAAAAAATCAAAATGCGGAGACGTAGACGTCTCCGCCCCCAAAAGAAAACAATCCCTTAAAAAAATTTTGCGTGAATTTGCGAGCATTTGCGGACAAAAAAAAGTTTCCGCGCGGGAACGCGGCGGCTCAAATTTTCTAACTGCGCTAACAAAAATCTAACACTTCCCGAATTGACAAGGTGCGGGGATTCATTGCAATTTTTTTTCTGAACATTTTGAAAACGTTATGAAAACTTTTTTTCGTTGTGCAAAAATTTTCTTCGGACCGCTTTTCCCCGTTGTTGCGGTGGTGTGTCTGAATTTGGTTTTGCTTTCTGCGTTTCGTCTCGGGCTTGCGTTGTGGCAACACGAGCGCGTGAGCGCGGTCGGCGGCTGGGCGGAGTTGTTTTTGCAGGGCGTTCGCGTCGATTTTGCGAGCATGGGTTGGCTGATGCTCGTTCCCGCGGTCGTGAGTGCGTTTTTGCTTGCGGACAATCGGCTCGGGCGCGTGTGGAGCGTTGTGCAACGCGTATGGCTTACGGCGGGAACGCTTTTCTTTTTCTTCATGGAGCTTTCGACGCCGGCGTTTTTGGCGACGTATGATTTTCGTCCGAATCGACTGTTTTTCGAATACCTCGTCAGCCCGCGCGAAGTTTTCACGATGCTTGTGAACGGGCATTTGCTCGAGCTAAGCGTTGCGTTGGTGCTGACGGCGGCGGGCGCGTTTGCGTTTTGGAAATTTACGGGATGGGCGTCGCGCGATCTTGCGTTCCCGCGGTGGCGGATTCGTCCGCTCTACGCCGTGTGCGCGGCGGCGGTGCTCTTCATCGGCGCGCGTTCGACATTCGGGCATCGTCCGCTGAATCCGTCGATGGTTGCGTTTTCCTCCGATGCGATGGTGAACTCGCTCGCGATCAATTCCGGGTATTCCGTAATTTTTTCCGCGATGCAAATGGGCGACGAGGAAAACGCCGGGAAAATTTACGGGAAAATGCCGCTCGACGAAGTTATCGCTCGCGTAAAAAAAATGCGCGGGCGCCCCGAGAGCGACTACGTTTCGGCGGAGCAGCCGACGCTCACGCGCAACACGGCGAGCGTGCGGCGGGAACGCCCGAAAAACATCGTTGTCATTCTCATGGAATCGCAGGGCGCGCAGTTTATCGGCACGCTCGGCGGCTTGCCGCTTTCGCCGGAGTTTGATGCGCTCGCGCGGGAAGGTTGGCTTTTTGAAAAATGTTTTGCTACGGGAACGCGTTCGGTGCGCGGGATCGAAGCGGTCGTTACGGGATTCACGCCGACGCCGGCGCGTTCCGTCGTGAAGCTCGGCAAAAGCCAACAGGGATTTTTCACGGTTGCCGATTTGCTTGCCGATCGCGGTTATCACACGGCGTTTATTTACGGCGGCGAAAAACATTTCGACAACATGGCGTCGTTTTTCTACGGGAACGGTTTTCAGGAAATCATCGATCAAAAAGACTACAAAAATCCGGTGTTCACGGGCTCGTGGGGCGCGTCGGACGAAGATCTTTTCGCGATGGCGGACAAAAAATTTCGCGAATGGAGCGCGGCGGGAACGCCGTTTTATTCGCTTGTCTTCACGTCGAGCAATCACGATCCGTTCGAGTTCCCGGACGGGCGCATCGAGCTTTACGATGCGGAAAAGCAGACGCGCAACAACGCCGCGAAATACGCCGACTACGCGTTGGGAAAATTTTTCGAAGCGGCGAAAAATTCCGACTATTGGAAAGACACGGTTTTTCTCGTCGTTGCCGACCATGATTCGCGCGTGAGCGGCGCGGCGCTTGTGCCGATTCGCCATTTTCACGTTCCCGCGCTGATTCTCGGCGCCGGCGTTCCCGCGATTCGCGACCCGCGGCTGATTTCGCAAATCGACCTTGCGCCGACGATGCTTTCGCTCGCCGGAATCGACGCCGAATACCCGATGCTCGGCTTCGATCTTACGCGCGAAACGCCCGACCGTGCGCTGATGATTTACGACAAAAATTTTGCGCTCATGCGCGGCGATCACGTTGCAATTTTGCTTCCGTCCAAGCCGGCGCAAGGTTTTCGCTACGATTTTGTTGAAAAAAAGCTCGTTCCCGCAGACATCACCGAGGACGAAGCGCGCGATGCGCTCGCCGCCGTGCTCTACGGTTCTTACGCTTACAAATTCGATCTCTACAAAGAAACGGACAAAAACGAAAATCCGCCGGCGGGAACGCACTGACGCGGGAACGCCGGAAAATTTTCCGGCGAAGCGGCGGGATTTCGTCGGTTTTTCGATAAAAAAAGCGTTCGGGAACGCTTTTCTTTTTACAGATTCTCGCGGGAACGCTACGATTTCCCGCAGAAAAAGAAGTTTAACGCAAACCCAGAAGCTCCACCACCATGCCGCTCATCAATAAACTTTCGGCGCGCCTGCAAAATCACCCGAAACGCGTCGTTTTTCCCGAAGGCTCCGATGTCCGAATCATTCAGGCGGCGCGACAATTCGCGATGCGCAAACTCGGCGTGCCGATTCTCATCGGCGACCGCACGCGCATCAAGGCGACCGCCGCACGGCTCGACGTGAAGCTCGACGGAATTCGCATCGTCGAACCCGCACGTTCCGCCGAGCTTCCCGACTTCGCGCGACTGCTTCGCGGAATGCAACGCTTTAACGGAATGAACGACGCAGAAGCGACCGACTACGTTCTTTCGCCCAACTATTTCGCGTGCATGATGTTGCTCACGGGAGCGGCGGACGCGATGGTCTGCGGCGCGACCACGATTCCGACAAACGCGCTGCGCGCCGTTTTCCAGCTCATTCCGCGGCAAGAGGGCGTCGAAACGATTTCTTCCATGACGCTCATGGCGAAAGAGGATTCCCGGCTCGGCATCAACGGCACGCTTTTTCTCGCGGACTGCGCGGTCATTCCCGAGCCGACGGCGGAACAGCTCGCCGACATCGCGATCACGACTTCGATGCTCTGTTGGCATCTTACGAACGTGCCGCCGCGCGTCGCCATGCTTTCCTACACATCGAAAAGCCTGACGCGCAAAACGCCGACCGTCGAAAAAGTCAAAGCCGCGACGGCGATTGCGCGCACGAAAGCGCGGGATTTTGACGTTCCCGTGGAAATCGACGGCGAATTGCAGGTGGACGCCGCGCTCGACGCGTTCGCGGCAAACGTCAAGGGCGTCGAAAGCCCCGTCGCGGGAAAAGCGAACGTGCTCGTTTTCCCGGATTTGAACAGCGCGAACATCGCATCGAAGCTGGCGCAACTCGTCGCCGAAATTCCCGCCTACGGACAAATTTTGACCGGACTTTCCAAGCCCATCGCGGAGATTTCCCGCGGTGCGAGCGCGCACGACATTCTCGGCTCCGCGATCATCGTCGCAGCACAGGCGGTCGATCGCCACTATCTGTATCCTGCGGGAGCGGAGTGAGCAATGCGCGGGAACGCGTTTTCGCAAGCGTTCCCGCAACGAGAAGAAAAAATTAAAAAAATATATGGCTCTCAATAAAGTATCTTTCGCACACGACGTTCCCGGACTTTTGTCCAAGCCGATGAACACGACGACGCGGCGAATCTTCGTCGCCGCCACTCGGCAGAACGACGGGAAAACGACGACTTCGCTCGGACTTTTCGGCGCTTTGCGCTCGCTCGGACACAACGTCAGCTACATCAAACCCGTCGCACAACGCGTCGTCGAAGTTGAAAACGGCGTCGAAGTGGACGAAGACACGTTTTTGCTGAACAGCATTTACGACGTGAAAATTCCCATTGCGGCGATGTCGCCCGTTGCCGTCGATCCGTCTTTTACGCGCCGTTATCTTGACAATCCCGACGCGATTCGCCCGCGCATTGCGGACACGATTTGCCGCGCGTTTGACCGCGCCGCTTACGAAAAGGACATCATCATCGTCGAAGGCTCCGGGCACGCGGGCGTCGGCTCCGTGTTTGATGCTTCCAACGCGGACAACGCGAAAATGCTCGGTTCGAAAGTCATCATCGTCGCCTCGGGCGGGATCGGCAAACCCGTGGACGAAATCGCGATAAACAAGGCGCTTTTCGATGCGCGCGGCGTGAAATGCATCGGTGCGATTTTGAACAAAGTGCTTCCCGAAAAAATGCCGGACATTCGCCAATACGCTTCGCGCGCGCTGGAACGGCTCGGCGTTCCGCTTCTCGGGGTGATTCCGACGGTGAGCAGGCTTTCGAGCCCGAATCTTTCCCAAGTTGCGTCCGAAATCGACGGGCGCTGGCTCGTGCCGCCCGTGCGCGGGCGTTCGCAACGCGCCGACCATATCGTCGTCGGCGCAATGTCCGCGCAACACGTTTGCGATTACGTGCAGACGAACACGCTCATCATCGCGCCGGGCGATCGCGAAGATTTGCTTTTTTCGCTCGTCGCCGCCGCGGGAACGTCGGAGCTTCCGAAAATTTCCGGAATCATTCTCTCGGACGGACTTCTTCCCGCGCCGCGGCTGATTTCGATGCTTCGGCAAGTTTGCATTCCCGTCATCGCCACGGAGCGAAAATGTTTTGAAACGACGCGGCACATCAACCGCATGATCGTCAAAACACAGCCCGAAGATTCGGACAAGGTTTCGACCATCGAAACGCTTATCCGCAAAAACGTAGATCTTGAGCACATTCTCGCATCGATTTGAAAAAAAAAGGCGTTCCCGCGGGAACGCCTTTTTTCGCGGGAACGCGCGCCTTAGGTCATTCGCTGAATGATCGTGATAATCGGCATGAACATCGCGACGACGATGGTGCCGACGACGACTGCGAGGAACAGAATCAGCACCGGCTCGATAATCGAAGTGAGTGCGCCGACGGCGTTGTCCACTTCTTCGTCGTAAGTGTCCGCCACGCGCGTAAGCATTTCCGGGAGCTGTCCGGTTTCTTCGCCGACCTGCACCATGGAGCAAACCATCGGCGGGAACACTTTTGCCTGTTCGAGCGGTTGCGCGAGCGTGTCGCCGTCTCGAACGCGATCGTGCACGCGTTCGAGAGCTTCGCGGAGCACGACGTTGTCGAGCGTGTCGCGCGTAATCGTCATCGCCTGCAAAATCGGCACACCGGAAGACATCAGCGTCCCGAATGTGCGCGCAAAGCGCGAGACGGTAACGATTCTCACGAAAGAGCCGATTTTCGGAAGTTTGAAAATGATGCGATCGATGACCGCCTTCGTTTTTGCATTTTTGAAAAGGAATCGAATGCCGAAAATGACTGCGGCGATTGCGCAAATCGTGAGCAACCAATGGCTGCTGAGCGCGTCCCCGAGATCCATGACGAACTTCGTCAGCGGCGGCATTGTTCCGCCTTGCGACGTGATCATTTTACTGAATGACGGCACGACGAACGTGAGCAACACCCAGACGATGATGAACGCGACGGAAAGCACGACGGTCGGATAAACCATCGCGGATTTTACTTTCTTCTTAATCTTCATCGCCTTTTCTTGGAACATGGCGAGACGATCGAGCACGGTGTCGAGCACGCCGCCCGCTTCGCCCGCGCGAATCATGTTGACGTAGAGCCGGTCAAACATGCGCGGATACTGGGAAAGCGCATCGGAGAGCGTGTTCCCGCCCTGGATGTTTTCGGAAATGTTTTCCAATGCGATCTTGAAGACCGGATTTTTTTCCTGTTCGGAAAGAATTTGCATCGCGCGAAGAAGCGGCAATCCCGCTTGGAGCAGGGTGGCGAGCTGGCGCGTGAAAATGGAAAGCTGTTCGCCGCTGATTTTCTTGTTGTAGCCGGCGGATTTCTTCGAAGATTTTTTCCCGAAAGAAAAGCCGTCTGCGGAAATGGAGGAAACCATCAGCCGTTGCGCGGCGAGTTTTGCGCGCGCCTGCTCTTCGTTCGGTGCGTCGATTTTTCCGGAGACCGGCTTGCCGTTCCCGTCAATCGCGGAATACTTGAATTTTGCCATAGGGAATGTGCTTTTGAGGTGGGGAGCGAAAAATTAGGTGTATTTTAGAACTTCCTCGATGGTGGTCAATCCATCAAAAATGCAACGAAGCCCGTCGTCGCGGAGCGTTCGCATACCGTTTTCGATTGCTTTTTGTTTGAGGACGAGCGTCGGTGCTTTTTTCGTGATGAGTTCCCGCACGGGATCGTTGATGACCATCAGCTCGAAAAGTCCCTGTCGTCCTTTGTAGCCGGTGCGATTGCACTCGGAGCAGCCTTTGCCGTAGAAAAATTGCTTTTCGGCAATTTCGATCGGATCCGCTTGAAGCATCGAAATGACGGCGTGGTCGGGTTCGTATGCCGTGCGGCAATGCCGGCAGATGCGACGCAAAAGGCGTTGCCCGAGCACGCCTTCGAGCGATGCGGAAATGAGAAACGGCTCCAAACCCATATCGACAAGTCGCGTAACGGCGCCCGGCGCATCGTTGGTGTGAAGCGTGGAAAGCACGACGTGCCCCGTGAGCGATGCCTGCACGGCGATTTGCCCCGTCTCCAAGTCGCGAATTTCCCCGACCATGATCGTGTCCGGGTCTTGACGCAGGAACGAACGCAACGCGGACGCGAACGTGAGTCCGACCTGGTGATTGATTTGCACCTGCATGATGCCTTCGATTTCGTATTCGACCGGATCTTCTGCGGTGAGAATTTTCACGTCCACGGTGTTCACTTCGCGTAGCGCGGAGTAAAGCGTCGTCGTCTTGCCGGAACCCGTCGGTCCCGTGACGATAAAGATTCCGTTCGGTCGATTCACGAGCTCGCGGATGCCGTTCATGATTTCCGGCTCCATCGAAAGATTTTCGAGGTCGAGGTTCACGACGCCCTTGTCGAGAATACGAAGCACGACGGATTCGCCGAACTGCGTCGGGAGCGTGGAAACACGGAGATCGATCGGACGCCCGCCGACGGTTGTCTTGATGCGCCCGTCCTGCGGAATGCGTTTTTCTGCGATATTCAATCCCGCCATAACCTTGACGCGCGCGGTAACGGCGTTTGCGAGGCTTTTCGGCGGCGGCGCCATTTCGTAAAGCGCACCGTCGATGCGGTAGCGAATCCGAAACTGGTCTTCAAACGGCTCGAAGTGAATGTCGGACGCCTTTGCCTTTACCGCTTCCTGCAACACGACGTCCACGAAACGAATAATCGGCGCCTGATTTGCGGAATTTGCCACTTCGTCCGAATCGAGCCCCTCCATATCGATTTCGGAAAGAATGTCTTCGATGGACGAATGCTGCTCGCCGTAAAATTTTACGATAGCGTTTTCCATCTGCGCGGGATCGCAAACGGAAAGTTCGACATCGCGACGGAGCGAGAACGAAAGATCGTCCACGATGCTGAAATTCATCGGATCTTTCGCCAAAAACCAAACCTTGTTCGGATCCGCGCGATACGGCACGACGCCGTATTTGTGCGCCTGATCTGGCTTGATGACGCGGAGTAAATCTTGGCTGATCTGCTCGGGAAGCTCGGGAACGTATTCGACGTTGAGATTTTTCGCGATGAGCTCGAGCATCGTCGCGCGGTCGAAATAACCGTTGTCTTCAAGCACGTCGGTAAAAGATTTTCCGAGCTCGACATGCTCGTCCCAAGCCTCGTCGAGCTGTTCGCGGGAAATCCGACCGGATTCCTCGAAGATGGTTTTCAAAGTGTCGCTGTGTTCATCAAACATGGCGGGAACGCGATTCTTAAAGGATTAAAGAAGTGAAAGCTGACGGAGTTTATCCCGCATTTCGTTGGGCGTCTGGGCAAACTTAATCGCCTCGGACGGTTCGATGTAGCCCTCTTGCACGAGCGCGAGAAGATGGCTGTCGAGCGTGCGCATACCGAGATTCCCGCCCGTCTGAATGTCCGACGTGATGCGGTAAGTCTTGTTGTCGCGAATGAGCGCGGACGTGGAGTCCGTGTTGATCATGATTTCGTAAGCGGCGATGCGCCCGCCGTCCTTGCGGCGGCAAAGCACCTGCGAAATGACGGCGACGAGCGATGACGCGAGCTGCGTACGAATTTGGTCTTTCGTGTCCGCCGGGAACGCGTCCACGATGCGGTCCACGGTGCGAGCCGCTCCCGTCGTGTGCAACGTGGCGAAAACGAGGTGCCCGGTTTCTGCGGCGGAAACGGCGGCGGTGATTGTTTCGAGGTCGCGCATTTCGCCGACGAGAATGATGTCCGGGTCTTGGCGAAGCG
>CAVEBA010000084.1:0-8192 GCA_963613695.1 Sphaerochaetaceae bacterium | reverse complement strand
GGTGTCGCTTGCGTCACGGCAAACGGGGGGGGGTATAAACTAAGATGGAAACTCCGTTCCCGCAAACAATACGTTGCGCTTTCCGCAATGCGCCCGCGAGCTCATCGCTTCGCGCTTCGAACAACGCGCCGTTTGGCGCGCCACATTGGAAATGTATCTCTCGCTCCGATGAACCCCGAAAATTTCCAATCCGTGAATTGCACGAATTCACGCGAATCTTTTTTCACTCTAAAAAATTCGTGAAAATTCGTGTTCATTCGTGGTTTCACTAAAAACGAAAACAACTATGGCTAAGGGTTTACGAGAAATTCGAAATCGCATTCGCTCGGTGACGAACACCGGGCAAATCACGCGCGCGATGCAGCTCGTCGCTTCGTCGAAAATGCGCCGTGCGCAGGACGCTGCGATGTCCGGGCGTCCGTATGCAGTGTTGCTTTCGCGGATTCTCGCGACGGCGTTGCGCGGGCTTGATTTGTCGGGCGATTTTTCCCACCCGCTCATGCGGGAACGTCCGGTGAAAACGCGCGGGATCGTCGTCATTGCGACGGACAAAGGGCTTTGCGGCGGGCTCAATTCCAATCTGTTTCGGTTCTTGAGCAAGAACGTTCCCGCGGGAACGCCGGCGAAATTTTTTACAATCGGACGAAAGGCAACGCAGTTTGTCGCACGCACGAAACGTGCGCTCGTCGCGGATTTTTCCGTGAGCGATCACGTGAATTTTTCCGAGGTGCGTCCGATCGGCGATTTTTTGATTCGCGAATATCTCGCGGGAACGATCGACACGATTGAGCTCGTGCTTTCGCAATTCAAAAATACGATCGTGCAGGTGCCGACGCTTGCGAAGCTCGTTCCGCTCGGGAACTTGGAAGCGCGCATGCAGGAACAATTTCGCGCACGCGGAGAGAAACGCGAATTTCACCTCGTCGAAGACGATCGCGAGATGAATTTTGCGCCCGATGCGCAGGCGATTCTCGACGGACTTCCCGCGCTGTTTTTCAAACAAAGTTTGCATCAGGCAATTCTCGAAGCAAAAGCGTCCGAGCAGTCCGCGCGCATGGTCGCGATGAAAGCGGCGACGGACAACGCAAAGAATCTCGTCGATTCGCTTTCGCTCGAATACAACAAGGCGCGCCAAGCCGCGATTACGAACGAAATCAACGAGCTCGCCGCTTCAAACGCCGCGTAAAAAAGTTAACGCTTAGTGCTTAAAAATTAAAGGAAACGAAAATTTATGAACAAAGGAACGATTACCCAGATTATCGGCGCGGTCGTGGACGCGCAGTTCGATGAAAAGAACATTCCCGCGATTTACAACGCGTTGGAAGTGAATTACACGCTCAACGGCGCGCCGACACGGCTCGTGCTCGAAGTGCAACAGCATCTGGGCGCGGGCGTCGTTCGCGCAGTCGCAATGAGCACGACGGACGGGCTCGTGCGCGGAATGGAAATCACGGACACGGGAGCGCCGATTCAAGCGCCCGTCGGCGAAGGCGTGCTCGGACGCATTTTCAACGTCACGGGCGATCCCGTGGACGGCAAGGGCGCCGTTAATTTTACGAAAAAATATCCGATTCACCGCAACCCGCCGCCGCTCGTCGAACAAAGCACGGGAGCGGAATTGCTCGAGACGGGCATCAAGGTCATCGACCTCATTTGCCCGTTCGTAAAGGGCGGAAAAGTCGGCGCGTTCGGCGGCGCGGGCGTCGGCAAAACCGTGCTCATCATGGAGCTGATCAACAACATCGCGAAAGCGCACGGCGGTTATTCCGTGTTTGCCGGCGTCGGCGAGCGTTCCCGCGAGGGCAACGACCTTTATCGCGAAATGTGCGAGTCCGGCGTCATCGACACCAAGGATATTTCAAAATCCAAAGTCGCGCTCGTTTACGGGCAGATGAACGAACCGCCGGGAGCGCGTATGCGCGTTGCGCTGACCGCGCTCGCGATGACGGAATATTTCCGCGATGAAAAAGGGCAGGACGTTTTGCTCTTCATCGACAACATTTTCCGTTTTTCGCAGGCGGGATCGGAAGTTTCCGCGTTGCTCGGGCGCTCGTCCTCCGCCGTCGGTTATCAGCCGACGCTTGCAACGGAAATGGGCAATTTGCAGGAACGAATCACTTCGACGAAAAAAGGTTCCATCACGTCGTTCCAAGCCGTTTACGTTCCCGCGGACGACCTTACCGACCCCGCTCCCGCGAACACGTTTGCGCACTTGGACTCGACAATCGTGCTCGATCGAAAAATCGCCGAGCTCGCGATTTATCCGGCGGTCGATCCGCTCGCTTCGACATCGCAGGCACTCACGCCGCAAATCGTCGGCGAAGATCATTTCCGCGTCGCCCGCGCCGTCCAAGCCGTTTTGCAAAAATACAAAGATTTGCAGGACATCATTGCGATTCTCGGCATGGACGAGCTTTCCGACGAAGACAAACTCACGGTTTCCCGCGCGCGAAAAATTCAGAAATTCCTTTCGCAACCGTTCCACGTCGCTTCGCAGTTCACGGGAATGGACGGCGCCTACTGCTCCGTCGCGGATACCGTGCGATCGCTCGATACGATTCTCAAAGGCGAAGTGGATGACATCGCCGAACAGCATTTCTACATGAAAGGATCCATCGACGAAGTCATCAAATCAGCGCGAGGCTGATTTGACGACTTCGTCGCGATGAATAATTAACAGCGAATAGTGAATAACGCAGTGCCGGAAAAGGATTTGAGAGAGAAGTCAAAACGCTTTGCGATGCGAATCGTGAGGTTGTTTCGCCATCTTTCCGAAAAATCGCGGGAAAACGTTATTTCGAAACAGGTTTTGCGTAGCGGAACGAGCATCGGCGCGAACATCTGCGAAGCGCAATATGCGCAAAGCAAAAAAGATTTTGTTTCGAAAATGAGCATTGCGTTGAAAGAATCTGCGGAAACGGAATACTGGTTGGAGCTTCTGCACGAGGGCGGGTTCATCACGGGAACGCAGTTCGATTCTTTACGCAAAGACTGCGTCGAATTGCTGAAAATGCTTACGGCGACGGTCAATACGACGAAACGCAAAATTCGTCTCGAGGAGTAAATTTGAATCTTCTAAAAGCACGGCGTTATTCACTATTCATTATTCACTATTCACTAAAAACGAGGGACAAAGATGGCGTTAACATTTGAAATAGTTACTCCGACCGGGGTGGTCTACGAAGCGGCGGACGTGGCGTCCGTCACGTTGCCGACAACTGCGGGCGAGCTGGGAATTTTGCCCGGACACATTCCGCTGACCGCGGAAGTCGAACCCGGCGAAATCGCCGTCGAAACCGCCGCGGGAACGACGCGTCTCGCCGTGGACAAAGGCTACGCGCGCGTCATCGCCGATCGCGTGAGCGTGCTCGCCGAAGCGGCAATCGACGTGAAAGCGATTGATCTTTCGTCCGTCGAGGACGCGCAAAAGCGTGCGGAAGCCGCATTGGAAGCCGCGCGGCGGCAAAAGGAAATCGATCCCGCGGAGCTCGAAAAACTCGAAGCCATCGCGCGTTTCGCTATCGCGCAAAAACTCGTGAAAACGAAACACTGATGCGGCGGGAACGCAATTAGCTTGAAAAAATGCGGATTCGGGGCATATTGCAGAGACTATGCAAATAAGGAGAGACATCAGTCGAGCCGGCGCGAGAGCGGCAACGCTCCCGCAAAAGCTCGTTCAGGCGGTCGCGGCGCAGTCGAGTTTGTATCGCGAAGTCATTGCCGAGCGTGAGGAAATCATGCGGCACAAATGGTTTTTGAGCGAACGCGCCGGTTGCGACGTCGGCTACGCGCGCGCGACGTTCGATTGGATTGCGCATCATCGCGCGGGTTGGCGCAAGTTTTGGCGTCAGAAAAACGGGATTCTCCCGGAAAAAATTTAACCGACGATTTCGTTCTTTTTTTTGAAAACGTTCTTTCAAATTCGCAGAGTTTTTTAGAAAAACAAAATATTTTTTATGAGCAAAAACAAACCGACTCACAAACCCGAAGCGCGTTCTGATTTGCGCTTTGCGATTGTCGCTTCCCGCTATAATTCGAAGCACGTAGACCATTTGGTTTCCCGCGTTCAGCAGAAACTCCGCGAATCCAAGATTCCCGCGAGCGGGATCGATGTTTCCCGCGTTCCCGGCGCGAACGAGCTTCCTTACGTCGCCAACATGCTCGCGCTTACGGGCGATTACGATTGCGTTATCGCGCTCGGCGTCGTCATCGCCGGCGAAACGCCGCACCACGAAATTATCGCGCACGCGACGGCGGGAGCGCTGCAGGCAATCGGGCTCGATACGCAGGTTCCCGTGATTAACGGAATCATCGTCGCGAACAACGAAGCGCAGGCGGACGAACGCGTTTTCGGCGAGACCGACCGCGGCGCGGAATTTGCGCTCGCCGCGCTCGATATCGCCGCGTCCGGAGTTCGTCTCGCGCGCTACCTTGAAGAGCTCGACCGCAACGATTTCGAGCGGGAACGCAACGAGGAAATTTTCGGAAGCAATTTTTTGCACGACGAAGATGATGACGATGACGACGATTTCCCGCTCGGCGGGAACAGCCCGTTTCACAAAAACTGAACGCACGAGAGAAAGGAAAATTTTTTATGTCGTCCGAGCCGAATGATTCTGCCGCGGGAACGCCCGCTCCCGCGAAAATTTCCCGTCGCCGCGCAAATCGCATTGCCGCGATGCAGTTCCTTTATGCGTGGAGCGTGAGCCCGTGCGAGCCGGGGAAACTTCCGGAAGCGCTCTTTGATTTTTTTGAAAATCAACAGCCGGAGCCGCGCGAGTATTATGCGTTCGCGGAAGAGCTTGTCGCGGGAACGCTCGAACATCTTACGCGCATCGACGAAGTCATCTCGGACTGCGCAAAAAATTGGACGCTCGCGCGCATTGCGCGTTGCGATCTTGCGATTCTTCGCATTGCAATTTTTGAATTGCTCTACCGCACGGACATTCCGCCGATTGTTTCCATCAACGAAGCGATTGATCTTGCGAAAATCTTTTCTACGGAAGATTCGCATCGATTCGTCAACGGCGTTCTCGATCGCGTGAAAGCAAATCTCTCCCGCCCGCTTCGCGAGGCAAAATAAGCACTTCTTCCTAACTCCTAATTCCTAATTTTTAATTCCTAATTTTTAATTTCCTTAATGTTCGGTTCGTTCATTCAGAAGTTTAGGGACGGGTTCAAAAAAACCGCGAAACTTTTCGGTTCTCTCGGCGGAATTTTTTCGCGAAAACTCGACGCCGCGTCCATCGAAGAGCTCGAAGAAGCGCTCTACGGTGCGGATTTCGGCGTGGAGACCGCGCAGGAAATTCTCGATGAAATCCGCGTTGCCTACGCCAAGGACAAAGAGCTTCACGGGCGCGCGGCGGCGGAAATCGGGCGTCGCGTGCTTGCTCGCGTGCTTGACGGCGCCGAGGCAAAATTCGTTCCCGCGCCCGAACACGTTCCGGAAATTATCGCGCTCGTCGGCGTGAACGGCGCCGGCAAAACGACGACTGCCGCGAAGCTTGCGCACCTTTTCGAAACGAACGGCGATTCCGTGATTCTCGGCGCGTGCGATACGTTTCGCGCCGCCGCCGGCGAGCAGATTGCGGCGTGGGCGGAGCGGCTCAAACTCGAAATCGTTCCCGGGCGTCACGGTGCGGACGCCGCTGCCGTGGCGTTTGACACCGTGCAGGCGGCGCGTTCCCGCGGAAAACGTATCGCGATTTTGGATACCGCCGGACGGCTTCACACGAAGTCGCATCTCATGGACGAGTTGAAAAAACTTTCCCGCGTCGTCGCGAAGCTCGATCCCGCCGCGCCGCATCATCGCTGGCTTGTGGTGGACGGCACGCTCGGTTCAAATTCCATCGAGCAGGCAAAAATTTTTCATGAAGCGTTCGGGCTTACCGGGCTGATTGTTACGAAGCTTGACGGCACTTCGCGCGGCGGTGCGCTTGTCGGCATTTGGCGCGAACTTCACATTCCGATTTACTACGTCGGGCTCGGCGAAAAGCCGGAAGATTTGCAGCCGTTCTCCGTAGAAAATTACATCGACGCCATTTTCGGCGCCGAGTGAGCGTTCCCGCGGCGCTCAGTTTGCGTGCGCCACGCGCCAAGCGATTTCCGTTCCCGCGAAAAGCGGAACGACGCGCGCGCCGTCATCGCATTCAAAAAATTCGGGAACGCGCATCGGCGAATTTTCGAGAACGATTTTTTCCGTCGCCGCGGGCAAATTCCAAATGCGCCGCGCGTTCCCGCCGACGAATGCGTTGAGTTTTTCCGTGGCGTTATTTTCGGCGAAAAGTTGCGCGAGCATCGGCAACGCGACCGGTGCACTGTAAATTCCGCCGGCAGCGGCGGCGCATTCTTTTTTCGCGACGGGATGCGGCGCGGAATCGCTTCCGAACATGATTTTCGCGTTCCCGCCGAACACTGCCGCGCGCAACGCGGCGCGATCTTCGGGGCGCTTTACAATCGGTTTGCAGAAAAGATGCGGCGCGAGCAAGCCGCCGGCGACATCGTCGAGCGTGAAAAGCAAATGGTGCAGCGTGACGGTTGCGAAGAGATTTTCGCATTCGTCGAGCAACGGGAGCGCCGCCGCCGTCGAAATGTGTTCCATGCAGATTTTCAGCTTCGGAAAGCGTCGCGCCAAGTCGCGATAAACCGGCAAAAATTCCGCTTCGCGATCCATGACGAATCCGGCGCTTTCGCCGTGAACGAGCAACGGAATTTCGAGGTCTTCCATCGCGCGAAGCGTCGATTCCGCTTCGCCGAAATCGCGCACGCCGCCGTCGGAATTCGTCGTCGCGCCGGCGGGATAAAGTTTCATCGCGAAAAATCCGGGTTCTCGCTTCGCGGCTTCAAGCTCGGCGCGCGTTTGGTTTTTCAAAAAAATCGTCATCAGCGGCGAAAATTTTTCTCCGAGCGTTCCCGCCGCCGCGAGCACGCGGGAACGGTAGGCGCGCATCGAATCCGCGGAATCGACGGGCGGGACAAGGTTCGGCATCACGACTGCGCCGGCGAAATCTCGAGCCGAGTGCGGCGCGGCGAGACGGAGTATCGCGTTGTCGCGCAAGTGCAGATGCATGTCCAGAGGGCGCTCGATTTCGATTTTCATGGGCGGAATTTTCGCAGTTCGCGGGAACGCTTTCAAATTGAAATTCGGGCGCGGAGAATTTCAATTTGAAAGCCCCGCGGGAACTCGGGTATAGTGCGCCGCGTCATGAAAATCGCGAAAAATACGGTGGTCGCTTTCGACTACACGCTCACGAACAAGGACGGAAAAGTCCTCGACACGTCCGACGGTCGCGCACCGTTGGAATATCTTCACGGTGCGGGCAATATCATTTCCGGTTTGGAAAAGGAAATGGAAGGGCTCGGTGTCGGCGACAAAAAGCGCGTGGAAGTCGCTCCCGAGGAAGGCTACGGGATCGTCGATCCCGCGCTGATTATCGAAGTGCCGCGCTCCGCCGTCGAATTCGCGGGAACGATCGAGCCCGGAATGCGTTTTCACGCGCAGGACGGGCAGGGCGGCGTTCACGCGTTCACGGTTACGGGCGTAACCGACGAAAAAATCAAGCTCGACGGCAATCACCCGCTCGCGGGCGTGACGTTGTTTTTCGACGTGGAAGTCAAAGGCATTCGCGCGGCGACGGGCGACGAAGTTTCCGCCGGGCGCGTCGGCGCTTCGGGCGGATGTTCGTCCTGCGGCGGCGATTGCCATTGCGACGACGGCGACGAGGACGGCGGCTGTTCCTGCGGATGCGGCGATTGCGACTGTCGCTGACGCGTTCCCGCGCTTGGGAATAATTTCGCATCGCGCGGCGGGAACGGAAGTATTATCGTTCCCGCCATTATGATTTATTACCTTGAGGACGTTCGCAAAGTCTACAATCTTCCGCTTCCGGCGCTGATTTATTACGCGCAGGAAATTCACCGGCAAACGCAGGTGCCGGACGCGGTGCAGATCAACATGCTGCAGTCGATTAAGACGGGTGCCTGCTCTGAAGACTGCGCGTATTGCCCGCAATCCGCACGCGCGAATTCCGGGCTGAAACCCGAGCCGCTGATGGACACGGACGCCGTTGTCGCTGCCGCGAAAAAAGCAAAAGCGGCGGGCGCGTCGCGTTTCTGCATGGGCGCGGCGTGGCGTCGCGTGAACGACGGTCCGCAGTTTGAGAGCGTGCTCGCGTCCGTGCGCGGCGTGAAAG
>CAVEBA010000083.1:0-8228 GCA_963613695.1 Sphaerochaetaceae bacterium | reverse complement strand
TCGCGGGAACGTTTTTTTCGCCTTTGGCGAAAAAACAATGAATAGCGAATAACGAAATAGTGAATAGTTCTCACTTCATTTTTGCCGTCGGCAAAAATCACACTTCACCAGTAGACCATTTCTCCAGTCCACCAGTCCACCGTTTTTTTTACGTGCGAAGCGCGGAGGATTAGTGATAAAATCTCGGCGAATTTCAGAAAGTTCGTTTTAATTTTTTTTAGAAAATTTTTATGAAGACTTACGTTTGTTCGGTTTGCGGCTACACGCATCACGGAGACAATCCGCCTTCGGAATGCCCCGTGTGTCACGTTCCCGCGGAAAAATTTCACCTCGTCGAAGAAAAAAACGCGGAAGTCGACGACCTTGCGAAAGCGACGGGACTGAAGCCGGAAACGCTCGCGAAGGCGGACAAAATCATCGCGAAATATCCGCAGAAACGCAGTGCGACGCTCCCGTTGCTCCACCTTGCGCAGGAAGAGCTCGGCTACATCACGGACGCGGCGATGAAGTGGATCGCGTCCAAGCTCGGCATTGAGCCGATTAACGTTTACGAAGTCGTCACGTTTTACCCGATGTTTCGCCTTGCGCCGATCGGGCGTCGCCACGTGAAAGTTTGCCGCACGCTGTCCTGCGCGTTGCGCGGGAGCTACAAAACGATGGAAGCGCTCGAAAAAGAATTCGGTTGCAAGCGCGGCGAAACGAGCGCGGACGGGAACGTCACGCTCGAATTCGTCGAATGCTTGGCGTGTTGCGGCACGGGACCGATCGTGCAGGTCGATCATTTGTTTTACGAAAAAGTCACGCCGGATGCCGTTCCCGCGCTCGCGAAAAAAATTCGCGACTCGCTCGACGACAAGGATTACGGCAAGACCGCGCCGGATTTTGCCGACGATGTGCAGTGGCTCGGATAATTTTTCTCCGACGCCGAAAATTTTCTTTTAACGAAAAAAAAACTTTTTCAGCCATGAGTCATTTCAGCGAACCTCACGCGAAAGAAACACGCATCATTTACAAACGTCTCGGCTTGCCGGGCTACACGACCGATATTGACTGCTACATCAAAAACGGCGGCTACGAAACGCTGAAGCGCGCGATAAAGGCGGGCGATCCCGCCGCGCTCTGCGCCGAGGTTGAAAAGGCGGGAATCAAAGGTCGCGGCGGCGCCGGTTTTCCCGCGGGAATGAAGTGGAAATTCCTCGATCGCAAATCCGGGAAGCCGATTTACTTCGTCGTCAACGCGGACGAATCCGAGCCCGGCACGCACAAGGACCGTTGGGTGATTTACTACGATCCGCATCAGCTCATCGAGGGGCTCGTGCTTTGTTCCTACGCGACGCAGGCGAAGCAGGCGTTCATTTTCATTCGCGGCGAATTTTCCAACGGTGCGAAAATTCTCGAAAAGGCGATTGAAGAAGCGCGCGCGAAAAATTTCGTCGGCGAAAATATTCTCGGGAGCGGTTTTTCGCTCGAAATCGTCGTGCATCGCGGCGCGGGCGCCTACGTCTGCGGCGAGGAAACGGGCTTGCTCGAAGCGCTCGAAGGCAAGCGCGGGCAGCCGCGCATCAAGCCGCCGTATTTCCCGGCGGTGCTCGGACTTTACAACTGTCCGACGGTCGTGAACAACGTTGAAACCGTTTGCCAATGCCTCAACGCGATCGGCATGGGCGGCGAAAACTACGCGAAAATCGGCGCGAAAAGCGATCCGGGAACGCGCATCATGAACGTTTCCGGACTCGTCGCGAAGCCGGGAATTTTCGAAATCGCCACGGGAACGGTAACGGTCGGCGAACTGCTCAACGAAATGTGCGGCGGTCCGCTCCCGGGACGCAAATTCAAGGCGCTCATTCCCGGCGGTTCCTCGATGAAGCCGCTTCGTTTCGACGAAAAATACAAAATCAAGGACGCCGACGGCAACGAAAAGGAAGTTTATCTCGAAGACGTTCCGCTCGATTCCGCCAGTCTCATGGCGTGCGGTTCGTCCCTTAGCACGGGCGGCATGATCGTGTTCGACGATTCCGTCGAAATGATTCAGGCGCTCGCGAATCTCAACGCATTTTACAAACACGAATCCTGCGGGCAGTGCACGCCTTGTCGCGAGGGTTCAATGTGGATGGCGCGCATCACGAAACGCATTTGCGACGGGAACGGCGCGCCCGAGGACATCGACACGCTCAAAGACGTTGCCGACACCATTTGCGGGCGCACGATTTGCGCGCACGGCGAAGGCGAAGCGTGGCCGGTGCAGGGCGGGATCGCGAAATTCCGCGACGAATATCTCGAATCGATTCGCCGCCGCAACAAGGGCGAGCCCTCGCCGTTCTCCGGATATCCGCTGATTTGAGCGCGGGAACGCACCCGCACCGAAATTCGGAAAAATTTATGGAAAACACGGAAGAAAATCTTGCACCGGCGGAAACGTCCCCCGAGAACGTTCCCGCGAAAAAGAACGGCGGAATTCGTCGGATTCTGAAACGCGTGTTGATTGCGGCGCTCGCGATTTTCGCGTTGCTGATAATCGTCGTCGCGTTTTTCCTCGGACCGATTGTCGGCTTCGTCGCAAACACGTTCGGCGCATCGCTCCTCGGCGTGGACAAATGCGCGATCGGCTCGGCGACGATTTATCCGTTCGGCGGCTACGTGCGTTTCGAGAACGTTGAAATCGGCAAACCGATTTCGCAGTCCGCGACATTTTCCAAAAATCTTTTTTCCGTCGAGCTTCTCGAAATCGACGCGGACATGTTCTCGCTTTTTTCTCAAAAGAAAATTCTCGACCGTCTCGAAATTCGGAAAATTTCCGCGAATTACGAGCAGACGTTTTCCGGCGAAACCAACGTGAACGCGGTTTTGGAAAACGTTCTCGGCGAAAGCGTTCCCGCCGATGAAGCGGCGGAAGAAGAAATCGACGAACCCGAAGCGGACGACGTTCCCGCGGAGGAAATTTTCGTCGGCGCGCGCTATTTCGTGATTGAGGACGTGAACGTTGCCGCCTTTATCCGCGGCGTTCCCGTGGTGTTCCCGCCGATGTCTTCGCATTTTGAAGATGGCGTCGGCATCGACGAAGATCTTTCGCCCGTTGCGTTCGGCGTCAAAGTCGCCGGCAACTTCATGAGCGTCATTGATTTCTTCAGAAATTCCGCGCTCGGCGATGCGGCGGGGGCTGCCGTCGGCGCCGTTTCCGATGCTGCGTCTGCGACGGCGGATTCCGCCAAAGCTGCGGCGGGAGCGACTGTCGATTTCGTTTCCGGCGCGGCTTCGTTCACGGGCGATGCCGCCGGAAACGCTGCCGGAGCCGTCGGCGACGCGGCGGGTGCCGTGTTCGACTTTTTCAGCGGCTCGGACGACGAATCTTCTTCCGAAGAAAAATAAGCGCCCGCGGGAACGTGCATCGCGGGAAATTTTTCCTCTGAAAAAACGCGGAATGCGATGAGCGCGGCACTTTGCGGGAACGGAAAAAATTGGCGGCGACTCTACGCGGTCGCCTACCGCGCGTTCCCGATTCGGCGCGCAATCGCCGCCGTTGCGCTCGCGTTGTTCGCGCATCTTGCGGTCTACGAAGCGGCGCCGGAAACGCTGGAAATGCTCGCGCTTACCGTCGTTCCCGCCGAGCCGGTAGTGCTCGTTCCCGCGCGCGAATCGGAAAAAATTCCCGAAGAACTTTTGCCGGAGGAATTTCGGAGCAAGCCGCAATTCGTTCCCGCAAATCCGAACGCGCCCGTCGCAACGCCCAAGGACGAACAAAATCATTCCGTCGCCGACCAACGCGCCGCGCAGGAAAATCCCGATCCGAATTCGCGCGACCGCACGCCGACGAACGACGGCGAGCTCGAATCCTCGCGCGCCATCGCAGAAAACGTGCTCCCGCGCGAACTTTTGCCGCCGGAATTTCGCGCGGGAACGCCCGAGCTGCAAGAGCCTGCCGGCGAAAAAACTTCGGCAAACGCAAAAACCGACGAACCCGCCGAGCGCACGCGCGGCGCGGACATCGCCGTCTCCCCCGCGGGAACGCTCGCGCGCGGCGAAGACGTTCCCGCGAACGAAACGCCCGAAGAAAACGCGCGCCCCGAACCTGCGCCGCGCCCGCAAATTCTGCCGCCGCCCGGGCTTAAATCCATCACGATGCGCAGCAATACCGCCGTGAGCGAGCTCGGTTCCTGCTCGCTCGACGCAAAATTCAGCGAATACGGCGATTACACGCAACGCATGCTCGAAGCGATTCAGGCGGCGTGGTACACGGCGGCGCATCGCTCGGCGCTCGTGCAACCGCGCGCCGTCGTCATCGTCGAATTTACGCTGAATTCCGACGGCACGGTGGACGATGCGCGCATCGTTTTTTCCTCGGCTTCCGAGCCCGCCGCCTACGCGTGTCTCGATGCCGTGCAATCGCGCGCGCCGTTTGATCCGTGGCGCGCGGATATGGTCGCAATCGTCGGCGCCGAAAAGGATACGACGCGGATTTCCTTTCATTATTATTAAGAAAAAAAAATGAGCGTTCCCGCCGACGAGAATTTTCAAAAAGAGCTGGAAGCGACTTTGCCTTTCGGGCACGGCGTGCGCGTGCTCGCCGCCGATGCCGTCGGCATTTTCGCGTTGGAAAAACCTGCGGGAACGATGACGCACCCGAACGTTCCCGGAACGGCGAAAAAATCGCTTTTCGCCGCCGATTACAGCTTGCGCGACGAGTGTTTTTCCTGTCGCGTTCCCGGCGGAAAAATTCGCCGCGTCTTCGTGCTCAATCGCCTTGATTCGCCGACGAGCGGTGTCGTGCTTGCGGCGACGGACGAACGCGTTGCCGCCGCCGTGCGCCGCGCTTTTCGCGAGGGCGGAGTGAAAAAAATCTACGCCGCAATCGTTCGCGGAAAAGTCGTTCCCGCGCAGGAACTTTGGCAGGATTTTCTGCGGCGCGGACGTTCCCGCGACGGTTCGTTGCGCGTGGAAATCGCGCGGGCAAATTCGCGCGACGCGCTTTTTGCGGAAACGCTTTGCCGCGTTGTGCGCACGGGAACGCTTGCGCTCGGCGACGGCGGCGCGCCCGCCGCGGGAACGCTCCTGCGACTCGAGCCGCACACGGGACGCACGCATCAGCTCCGCGTGCAATGCGCTTCGCGCGGAATTCCGATTTTCGGCGACAAAACCTACGGTGATTTTCGGCTGAACGCGCGCGCGGCAAATTGCGCCGTTCCCGCCGTGCGCGACCGACTTTTTCTTCACGCGGAATCCGTCGAAATCGCGTTCCCGCTCCGCGGAAAAATCGTTCGCTTCACCGCCGCATCGCCGCTCCCGCCGGAATTTCCCGCCCTGCTGAGCGAATAGCGCAGGAACGCGCGTTCCCGCGGGAGATTTTCAAAAAATCGCTTTCAATCCGTTTGCTGCGGGAATAAGATTCTCGGCATTATGATGAATCCGACCAAGGAAACTTTCTCTAAACTCGCCGCGCAGTATAAATCCGAACTGCTCGACAATGTGCTCCCGTTCTGGCTCGAGAAGTCGCTCGACAAGGAGTACGGCGGCTATTTCACCTGTCTCGATCGCGACGGCAGTGTTTTTGACACGGACAAATTCGTGTGGTTGCAAGGGCGCGAAGTTTGGATGTTCGCTTACCTTTACAATCACGTCGAAAAGCGCAAGGAATGGCTCGACGCCGCGATTCTCGGCGCGGAATTTCTCAAGAAACACGGGCACGACGGCGAATTCAATTTTTACTTTTCGCTCGCGCGCGACGGCACGCCGCAGGTCGAACCCTACAATATTTTTTCCAACACGTTCGCGTGCATGGCGTTCGGGCAACTTTTCGTCGCGACCGGGAACGCGGAATACGCGGACATTTCCCGCAAGGCGTTTGACCGCGTGATCGCGCGTTTCGACAATCCGAAAGGGCGTTGGAGCAAGGCGTCGCCGCAGGCGCGTCCGATGAAGGCGTTCGCGCTCCCGATGATTGTCTGCAATCTCGCGTTGGAAATCGAACAGCTCGTCGATCCCGCGTTTTTGCAAAAGACGATCGACACCTGCATTCATTTAGTCACGGAAGAATTTTATCGTCCCGAAGTCGGTCCGGGGCTCATTGTCGAACATCTCAACGCCGACGGCACGCTCGCCGACAACATGGACGGGCGCTTGCTCAATCCCGGGCACATGATCGAATCGACGTGGTTTCTTATGGATCTCGGCGAGCGCCAAAAAGATGCCGCGCTCATCGAAAAGGCGAAAAAAATCTGCCTCAACGCGCTCGAATACGGTTGGGACGAAAAATTCGACGGGATCTTTTATTTTATGGATCGTCTCGGGCGTCCGTTGCAGCAGCTTGAATGGGATCAAAAGCTGTGGTGGGTGCACATCGAAACGCTGATTGCGTTGCTCAAAGGCTATCGGCTCACGGGCGATCCGAAATGTTGGGAATGGTTCAACCGCGTTCACGATTACGCGTGGAAGCATTTCAAAGACGAAAAATTCCCGGAATGGTTCGGCTATCTCACGCGTCGCGGCGAGCCGTTGCTTTCGCTCAAAGGCGGAAAGTGGAAAGGTTGCTTCCACGTGCCGCGCGGGCTGTATCAATGCTGGCAACAGCTTGAAATGCTCGCGGGAACGCCGCGCGCGTAGTGTCTCGCCGACGAATTGAAATTTATAAAAAGTAATTTACGATCGACATTATGAATTTTCTAAAGAAAAAAATACTGAGCGCTACGGCTCTTTTGGCATTTTCGGTCTGCAGTATTGCAGCATCGGAACCCGTGGCGGATCTTGTAGTCTACGGCAAGGTTTATACGGCGAATGCCAATGAAAGATATGCGGAGGCATTTGCAGTTAAAGACGGCAAATACATCTATGTAGGCGACAAAAATGGCGCAAGCGCTTTTGTTAAAGACGGCGTCACAAAGGTGATAGACCGGACCGGCAAAGGCTTAGTGATGCCGGGCGCCACGGAGGGTCATGGTCATTATATGACGGGAGCGGCGATGCAGCATGTCATTCATTTCACGGACACCATTGATGAGACCGTAGAATTTATAAAAGACCATATTGCCAAGTATCCCAATGAGAAAATGTATCTGACCTATGGCTGGAGCAATGAGAAGCTGATCGATATCAAAGATAAAGTGGATATGAGAGCCAAGCTCGATGCCGTTTGCGACGATAAAATTATCGTCATGATCGATGATACCGGACACAACATTTACATGAACTCCAAAGCCATTGAAGCAGCCGGTATCGATGGCAATACCAAAGTCGAGGGCGGCGAATTTTCCAAAGATGCCAACGGTCGGCTTTTGGGGCTGGCAACAGACGTTGCCATGAATTATGCCATGGGTCCTCTCGTTCGTGACTCCGGCTATATGTCCGCTGAAGCCTACGCCAAAGCGATACCTGCCGCAGAATATATGCTTCATTCCTTCGGCTACACCAATTACTTGGACGCCTATATTTCTTACTTTGGTGAAGCGGCGTATAAGGGCATCGCTGACTATGATAAGAAAGAGGGGCTTACCATCGTGGTTGGCGGAAGCTACAAGATGGATCCGTTTGAAAATGAAAATGAGATCATCGACAGAGCCGTTGAGTACAAGAATAAACATACCACCAAGCGGTTTAAGCCATTGTGGATAAAGCTTTTTAGCGACGGAGAATGCGTCGAGTCCTACTCCGGCTGGGTCAAGACGCCCTACAAGGACGGCTCCTTCGGCAATCAGGTATGGGATACAGAAAGATTCAATGCCCTCGTAAAAAAAGCCAATGAAAAAGGCATCTCCATCCATGTCCATGCTTCCGGCGATGGAGCCACCGAGCAAGCCGTCAATGCTTTCGTCGCAGCCAAAGCCACTGCGGCGCCGGGCATCTTAAATGCACTTGGACATAGCCGCCACATCACCGAAGAAACATTGGATAAAATGGCAGCCAATAACATTTACAGCGCCACCAACATCAACTGGCGCGGTCTCACCGAAATCATCGGCGACACTCGCGTGCCGGATCACTTTGACGAGAAATTCTACTGGGAGGGCTACCCCATGAAGAAACAGGTTTCCCGCGGCATCAAGATGACCTCTTCCACCGACTATCCCGCGGACAGCGGAGCGCCCTGTGATATCTTGAATATCATGGAACTTGCCGTAAATGACACCATGGATCCTAAATTCGTTCTCGAAGGAAAAGAAATGGGTCCCTTCGATAAGTCCGATGAGCTGACCGTAGAAGAAGCTATCGACGTTCTGACCATCAATGGCGCCTATCAGATG
>CAVEBA010000082.1:0-8239 GCA_963613695.1 Sphaerochaetaceae bacterium | reverse complement strand
CCCGCGAGGCGTGCTTCCGCTGCGGCGATTTCCGCATTTCGAGCGGCAAGCTCCTTGCTTCCTTCAGCAACACGCTGCTCATTTTCTGCAATGCGTTGCGTCAACGTAGCGTTCTGCGCAGAAAGCTGCACATTTTCATTTTCGCGCGCCTCCTTGAAGCTCGCCCACTCAAAATAACCGTGCGAGAGATACCCGAATGCGAGGGCGCACGCTACCGCGGAAGCACTCACCACGCAACTCACACAAAAAAACAGAATCGATTTTCGACAGGTCATTATTTTAATTTCACCGTAGATAACAAAATGCGTGGCGCGGGAACGCCTTAGCCGAGGGCGGCGAGGAGCTTGGCGGTTTCGTCGCGTTTGGCTTGTGTTTCCGCGAGTTGTTTTTTTGCGCCTTCGAGGATGTGCGCGGGTGCTTTTGACGCGAACGCGGGATTGTTGATTTTTGCCGTTCCCGCGGCGACAGCCTTGTCGAGTTTTTCCAACTCTTTCGCAAGGCGCTTGCGTTCGGCGGCAACGTCGATCAGCCCGGTAACGTCGAGCGAAAGCGTGCCCAGCGGCGTGACGGCGGACGGTCCGTCTGCCGGCGTTCCCGCGGGAACGGTCTCGATTTCGCGCGCGCCGATGAGCGTTTTGAGTTTTGCCGCGTTGCGCGCGAGCAGCGTTCCCGCCGCCGCGTCCTTGAGCGCGAGACGGAAGAGACAATCTTTTTTCGTTCCCGCGTTGTTGTGCGATTTGAGCGCGCGCGCCTGCGTGACGAATTCGCGAATCTGCGCGATGTCGTTCACGGCGTTCGCGTCGATTTTGAGTCCGCGTTTTTCGAGCGTTCCCGCGAGTTCATCGGCAGAAACAAGGCGTTGCGACTGCAAAAATTCGCCCTCGGAAATGTAGCCGAGCAGGTGATACAGCTCTTCCGCGATAAACGGCGTGAGCGGCGCAAGGCAAAGCAGGAACTGGCGCAGGCACAAATCCTGAATCGCGAGCACGTTCCCGCGCAACGCATCGTCGGCGAGACGCGTTTTCGCGACTTCGACATACCAATCGCAAAAATCGTTCCAGAAAAACGCGTAGAGCGCCTGCGTGTAAGCGTTGAATTCATAGCTCGCGAGCGATTCCTCGCAACTGCGCACCAGGCGCACGAGCCCGTCGAGAATCGCGTGGTCGTCCGCATCGCAAAGCGCGGGATCGATTCGCGCGACGATTGCGTCGAGCGAGGAATTATCGAGCATCGCGCCGCTCATTTGGCGGAAGCGCGCGGCGTTCCAAAGTTTGTTGCAGAAATTGCGTCCGAGCTCGACGTTCTTTTCATCGAAAAGCACGTCCTGCCCGAGCGGAGCGGAACGCATCGTGCCGAAGCGCAGAGCGTCCGCGCCGTAGCGCGCGATGAGATCGAGCGGATCGGGCGAATTACCGAGCGTCTTGGACATTTTTCGTCCGAGCTTGTCGCGCACGATTCCGGTGAAATAAACGTTGCGGAACGGCATTTCGCCGCGCCATTCAAAGCCCGCCATAATCATGCGTGCGACCCAGAAGAAAATGATGTCCGGGCCGGTGACGAGATCGCTTGTCGGATAGAATTTTTTAAGCAAATCGGGTTGCGCATCGGCGGGAGCGTCCGGATCCCAACCCATGGTCGCGAACGGCCACAGCCACGACGAAAACCACGTGTCGAGCACGTCGGGATCCTGCGTCCAGTTTTCGGGATCGGCGGGCGGCGTGACATCGCAGTGAATTTTCGCGGGATCGCTTTTGGAATACCACACGGGAATGCGGTGTCCCCACCAGAGCTGACGGGAAATGCACCAGTCCTGCAAATTGCCCATCCAGTGTTCGTAGACTTTGCTCCAACGCGCGGGGTGAAATTTCATCGCGCCGGAGGCAACGCATTCGCGCGCGGCGGGAACGCTCGGGTAGTGCAAAAACCACTGCTCGGAAAGGCGCGGCTCGATCGGCACTTTTGCGCGTTCGCTGATGCCGACTTTATTTTCGTAAGGTTCTTCTTTGACGAGCAAACCGAGTTCCCGCAACAGCTCGACGGATTTGTCGCGCGCCTTGAAGCGTTCCATTCCCGCGAGATCCGTTCCCGCGAGCGCGTTCATCGTGCCGTCGGGATTCATGATGTCGGTAACTTTCAGTCCGTGGCGCTTGCCGATTTCAAAGTCCGTTTTGTCGTGCGCGGGCGTAACTTTGAGCACGCCGGTGCCGAATTCGAACTCGACGGATTCGTCGCCGACAATCGGGATCGCTTCCTGATTTTCGCGCGGGAGCGGGCGAATCGCGTGTTTGCCGATGTATTTTGCGTAGCGCGGATCCTTCGGATTGACGGCGATTGCGGAGTCGCCCGGAATCGTTTCGGGGCGCGTCGTCGCGATAGTGAGAAACGTTCCCGGCTCTTCTGCGATTTCGATTTTGAAATAATACAAAAAGCCCTTGTGCGGCTCCATGATGACTTCTTCGTCCGAGAGCGCTGTGAGCGATGCCGGGCACCAATTCACCATGCGCTTGCCGCGGTAGATGTAGCCTTTTTTGTAAAGATCGACGAAAATTTTCTGAATGCAGGCGGAATATTTTTCGTCCATCGTGAAGCGTTCCCGCGTCCAATCGCAGGAGCAACCGAGCTTTTTCAGCTGATTGATGATGATGCCGCCCTTTTCTTTTTTCCACGCCCAAACGCGTTCGAGAAACGCCTCGCGACCGAGATCGCGGCGCGTTTTTCCCTCGGTTTTACGCAGTTGTTTTTCGACCATGACTTGCGTGGCGATGCCGGCGTGATCCGTTCCCGGAAGCCAAAGCACTTCCTTGCCGTCGAGCCGCGCCTTGCGCGAGAGAATGTCCTGAATCGTGTTGTTGAGCACGTGCCCCATGTGGAGAACGCCGGTCACGTTCGGCGGCGGAATAACGATGGAATACGCGGGGCGGCTTTCGCTCACGCGCGCGGGATCGGCGGTGAAGCAACCGCCGTCGACCCAGCTTTGATACCAGCGGGATTCGACTTGGGCGGATTCGTAATTTTTCGGAATATCGTGCGTCATCGTTTTTGAAAAAAAATGGAAGCGTTGACGATACGCCCTTCCCCTCGTTCCCGCGAGATTTTTTCGCAACCGCCGCGGGAACGCAAACGCGCTCAATTTTCGGAAAAATGTTTCCCGAGCAAATCGGAAATTTCGCGCGGATCGGCGTCGTCGAGACTGCGCCCCTTGCGTTTCAGATCTTCGCAGGTTTTGATGAACGTTTCTGCCATGCGGTCGTGCGTTTCTTCGCTCCCGCCGACTACGGAAAAACGCTCGGCGCGCGTGATGCGTTTCTGCCCGTCGCGAGCGTCAAGCCCCAGCCCGAGCAGGAAAGATTTTCCGCCGCCGTCGCGGGAACGCTTTTTCGATTCGCCCATCGTTTTTTTGAAAAAAAATCAGAAAAATTTATCGATTGCGAGATGCGCGCACCACAGGCAGGCGCAAGTCGCGAGCGCGGCGGCGAAATCATCGGCGACCACGCCCCAGCCGCCGCGAAGTTTCTGCAATTCGCGAATGCCGAAGGGTTTGAAAATGTCGAAAATGCGAAAGAGCGCGAAGCCCGCACAAAGCCAATACGTGGTGTTCGCGCTCGAAGCGATGACATCGCCGAGCCCGGCGAAACAAACCGGCATCACGGCGAATTCGTCAAAATTGACCTCGCCCGGATCGGTGCGCCCGAGGCATTTTTCCCCCGCTTCGCACACGGGAACGGCGCACACAACGAGCAACGCCGCCCAAATCACGAATTCAAAAAATCTTTCGGGAACGTTCAGCCCCGTTGCCTGAAACGCAAACCAGTAAAAAACCGTTCCCGCGACCGCGCCCCACGTTCCCGGCGCCGGCAACAACCGCCCCACGGGGCCGAGCGTCGCAATCGACCCGAACATGCGCGTTTTCAGATCAAAATTTTCCGCGTCGGATTTTTTTTTGTCGCTCATAGGTGAAGAATTTTCCAGTTGCGAATGATGTAGCCCGTGCCGGAATAAACGGTCAGCGCGACCGCACCGTAAAACGCATACAAGCCGATTTCGCGCGTCCACAGCGCGTATTCGTCAACGGCGGGAACGCCGGCGGAAGCGAGCGCTCGCGCCAACAGCAGCAGCGAAACGGAAATCATCTGCAACGCGGTTTTCAGCTTGCCCGCACGTTCTGCGGCAAGCACGAGCCCGTTGCTCGCCGCGACGAGACGCAATCCCGTAATTAAAAATTCACGACAAATAATGATGATGACGAAAAACACGCAGAACTGCGGGAGCAACGTTTCCCGCGTTTCGCTCGCGGGAACGCTCCATTTCAGCCCGAGCAACGAAACGAACATGCCGACCATGATGATTTTGTCCGTCAGCGCGTCCATCAGTTTTCCGAAGTTGGACACGGCACCGACCTTGCGCGCGATGTAGCCGTCGAGCCAATCCGAAACCGCCGCAATCAGGAAAACGACAAACGCGGAAACGTCCGCCGCGAACCCGCCGATGCAAAGCAGACCGACAATTACGAAGAGCAGCGGAATTCTCGACAATGTGAGAATGTTCGGAAGATGTTTCATCTCAAAATTTTTTCCTAAAAATCTTGCCACAGTTCGTGCACAAGTCGAGACTGTAAAAGCTCAAACGCGAATTTAATCAAAACCCGATCGCTTCATGGCATCTTCCGAAAAAAACACGCTTTCACCGCGCATTGCGCTTTATCCGGGAAGTTTCGATCCCGTGCACAACGGGCATATGCACATCATCCGCCGCGCCGCAAAGCTCTTTGACCGCGTCATCGTCGCCGTCGCTTCCAATCCCGACAAAAATCCGCTCTTCGCCGTTCCCGAGCGCGTGGAGTTGCTCCGCGAAGCGCTGAGCGATGTCGGGAACGTCGAAGTCATCACGTTCGGCGGGCTTACGGTGGACAATGCGAAACGTCTCGGCGCCGGCGTCATCATTCGCGGATTGCGTCTTGTTTCGGATTTTGAATCGGAGCTTTTGCTCGACATGCACAACCGCCGTCTCGAACCCGGCGTGGAAACGCTCTACATGATGCCCGAAAAGGAATACATCTGCTTCAACTCTTCCTTTGTAAAACAAATTGCCGCGCTCGACGTTTCGCGGCTTTCGGACTACGTGCCACCCTGCGTCTTCCGGCGGCTTCGCGAAAGATTTCACGCCTAACGCCGTCCCGCGGGAACACGCGCGCGACGAAAGAATTTTTCGCTTTACAAAAAACCCGTGCGCCTTAACCTTTCTGCTAACAAGTTTTTCACCCCCAGTCCCACTCCGAATTTTACAGCTATGAAATATCTTAAGCTCGCAGTTCTCTCTTCAACGGTCGCCGCAGCGGCACTCCTCGCCGGTTGCGCCGGGCACGATACGGACTACAAAGGACTCGGCGTTTCCGCCGAACCCTCCCACAACCTCCTCGGCGTCATCAAGACGAATCCCGCGTCCTACCGCTACGTCGACGACGCCGGCACGCTCGTCATTCGCACGGAAGATCTTTGGTGCCGCCGCGACTTCTCGGGCGATAACGTTTCGCTCTTCTGGGGTCTCATCAACATCTGCGATTATTGATTCGAAAATTTCCTTTCGCAAAAACCCTCGAGCGCATCGAGGGTTTTTGTTTACCCGAAAAAACCGCGCGCTCACCGATTTTTCCCCGCCCGTCCATGCAAGAAACGCCGTCATTCAACGTTGCCCGATTTCTCCGCGAATCCGCGGAACGCGTTCCCGAGGTGTGCGCCGTGCGCCGCACAAACGGCGAAATCGCGCTCACGTTTGCGCAACTCGACCGCATAACGGCGGCAACGGCGGCGCTTTTCGCCGAGCGCGGCATTCGCGCGGGAACGCGCACGCTGCTCATGGTGCGCCCGGGGCTCGACTTGATTCTCTGCGCGTTCGCGCTGTTTCGTCTCGGTGCCGTTCCCGTGGCAATCGATCCCGGAATGGGATTAAAAAGTTTTTTAAAATGCGTCCGCAAAACGGAGCCGTCGGCGCTTGTCGGCGTTCCCGCCGCACTGTGGGCGCGCCGCGTGTTTTTCCGAAAATTCGCTTCGGTGAAAACCGCCGTCGCCGTCGGCACGCAAAAATTTTCCCGCGAAATCGAAAAACGTTCCCGCGATGAAGCGTTGTCGACGGAAATCGCGCACGCCGATGCCGACCTCCTCGCCGCAATTCTTTTCACGAGCGGCTCCACGGGCGCGCCGAAAGGCGTTTGCTACACGCACGGCATGTTCGACGCGCAACGCGAAATCGTGCGCGATTTTTACGGAATCGCGCCGGGCGAAATCGATTTGCCGCTGCTGGCGATTTTCGCGCTTTTCAATCCCGCGCTGGGCATGACGACCGTCACGCCTGAAATGAACGCCGCAAAACCCGCCGCGCTCAATCCGGAAAAAATCGTTCGCGCCATTCGCGAAAACGGCGTCACCAACTCGTTCGGCTCGCCGATTCTTTGGCGAAAAATCGCCGAATACTGCGATGCGCGCGGCGAAACGCTCCCGAGCATTCGGCGCATTCTCTGCGCGGGAACGTCCGTGCCGCCCGCCGTGATGGCGTTGCTGAAAAAAGTGCTCCCGAACGCCGAAATTCATTCGCCCTACGGCGCAACCGAAAATCTTCCCGTTTCCGACATTTCCGCAAACGAAGTTCTCGCCCGCACGGGAACGCTCACCGAGCACGGACGCGGCACCTGCACGGGAACGCCGCTGCCCTGCAATCGCGTGCGCATCATTCCGATTCGCGACGAAGCGATTTCGAGTTTCGACGAAATTTCTCCGCTCGCGAAAAACGTTCCCGGCGAAATTTGCGTCTGCGGTCCCACGACCACGCGCGAATATTTCAACGACGCCGAAGCAACTCGCGCCGCAAAAATCACGGATCGCGCGGACGGCTCCGTGTGGCACCGCATGGGCGATGTCGGCTACCTCGACGATGACGGACGGCTCTGGTTTCTCGGACGAAAATCCGAGCGCGTCGAAACCGCCGCGGGAACGCTTTTCACCGAAGCGATCGAACCGATTTTCAACACGCATCCGGACGTTTTTCGCTGTGCGCTCATCGGGCTCGGCGAACGCGGGAACGCGGAAGCGGCACTCGTCGTCGAACCGCGCGCGGGAACGCCGAAAGCTCGCATCGCCGCGCTTCCCGGTGAACTGCTCGCGCTCGCGGCGCGACACGAAGCCACGCGCGCCGTGCGTCGCGTTTTCGTGCATCCGAAAAAATTTCCCGTAGACGTCCGCCACAACGCGAAAATTCACCGTCTCACGCTGAAGCGTTTTTACGAAAAACGCGTTTAAGAATCAGAATCGCCGAGACGCAACGCGCGCATCTTCGCCTCGGTTTCTGCAAATTCCGCTGCGGGAACGCTGTCTGCGACGATTCCCGCGCCCGCGTAAAGCCGAAGCGTGCCGCGCCCGATTTTTGCGCAACGAATCGCCACGGCAAATTGCCCGTCGCCCGAAGCATCGAAAAATCCCACGGGCGCGGAAAAACGTTCGCGCGGGAACGGCTCCGCTTCAACGATGAAACGCTCGGCGGCATCTGCGGGAACGCCGCACATCGCCGGCGTCGGGTGCAACGCATCGGCGATTTCCGCCGCGCCGAGCCCGGCGGGAACGCTCGCAGAAATCGGCGTGCGCAGGTGAAAAACGTTCGGCAGGCGCAACACTTCCGGCACCTCGGAAATCTGCGGACGCAAGCCGAGCGCGCGCAATTTTTCCGCGATAAAATCAACGACGAACGCGTGTTCGCTCCGCTCTTTTTCGTCCGCAAAAAATCGATGCTCGGCGGCGGAATCCTCGCTCGCCGTCGCCGCCGCATTTCGCGGGAACGTTCCCGCGAGCGCTTCCGCGAAAAGTTGCCCGGAAGAAATCCGCAAAAGCGTTTCCGGCGTTGCGCCGACGAGAATTGATGCGCCCTCCGGCGGCGTTTCCGGGAACTCTTCGGGAACGCGAAAAATCGTGCAACCGCTCGCCGCGAAGCGTTCCCGCAAGGCGGAAATGAATGCGCCCTCGGGAAAATTTTCTTCCGGAGAAAACGAAAAATCTTTCGCCCGCGAGAGCACGATTTTGCGAAATTTCCCGGCGCGAATTGCCGCGACCGCGCGGGCAACATTCCCGCAGTAGCTCGCGAAATCATCGTCGCCGCAAGCCGCACACGGAGAAATTTTCGGCAACGCCGCAACGCGCGACAACGACGTTCCCGCAAGCTCGCGCAAAACGGAAAATTCGCGCGTCAGCGAATCGGC
>CAVEBA010000081.1:0-8264 GCA_963613695.1 Sphaerochaetaceae bacterium | reverse complement strand
TCCGTGGAACGCGTGAAGACACTGAAAGGCGTTCCCGCGCACGCGATCGACGAAGCGTATTCGCTCAGCGTTTCCAAAAGCGGCGTGAAAATTCGCGCCGTGACGGACGCCGGCGTGCTCAACGCACGAAAAACCCTCGCGCGCATGATTGCCGTCGCCGAAGCCGAATCGCGCGGCGTTCCCGCGTGCAAAATTCTGGATTGGCCCGCGTATCCGATGCGCGGATTCATGATGGATTGCGGTCGCAGTTTTATCCCGCTCGCCGACTTGAAAAAAATCGTCGAATTTTGCGCGGAATACAAAATCAATATTTTCCACTGGCACCTGACGGAAAATCAGGGCTGGCGCCTCGAAAGCAAGGCGTTCCCGCAACTCAACGAAAAACGAAATTACACGCGCGACGCCGGCAAATTTTACACGTTCAAGGAAGCGCGGGAACTCGTCGAATTTTGCCGCGCGCGCGGCGTCATGCTCATTCCCGAAATCGACATGCCGGGACATTCGGCGGCGTTCGAGCGCACGTTCGGTTGCGGAATGCAGTCCGAAAAAGGCACGAAAATTTTGAAAGAGCTCGTGGACGAAATTATTCGCGAAGCGTTCCCGACGAATGCCACGCCGTATTTTCACATCGGCACGGACGAGGTGCATATTTCAAATCCGAAATTCGTTCCGGACATGGTCGCTTTCGTGCGGGAACGCGGGAAAAAAGTCGCGACGTGGCACCCGGGCGCGAATTACGCATCGGGCGAAATCGATCTCGTGCAAATGTGGAGCGGCCGCGGTCGCCCGCTCGCGGGAACGCCGTCGCTCGACAGCCGTTTGCACTATTTCAATCACTTCGATTCGTTCGCCGATCCCGTCGGCGTGTTTTATTCCAACCTCGGCGGCGTGCCCGAAGCGGACGGCACGATTGCCGGCGGCATTGCCGCGATTTGGTGCGATCGCCGCATCGTCGGCACGGACGCGATTTTGGCGCACAATTCGTTTTATCCGTCGATTCTCGCGTTCGCGGAAACCGCGTGGCACGGCGGACGCGAAAAATATTTTCACGACGGCGCGGGAACGGTCATTCCGAACGACGGCAAGGCGCTCGACGAATTGCGGGATTTTGAGCGACGCATTCTTCCCGTGAAAAAAACGCTCGGCGCGAAAATGCCGTGGGTGCCGCAAGCGGATATTCGCTGGCGCATCTCCGAGCCGTTCCCGAACGGCGGCGATCTCAAAAAAGCGTTCCCGCCGGAAAAAGAGTTGAAAAACGAATACGTTTTCGACGGGAAAAAAATCGGCACGCGCGAAGCTCGCGGCGCAACGATTTACCTGCGCCACGTTTGGGGAAAAGGCGGGCTCGGCACGGTCAACGCGTTTCTCGAAAATCCGCAACCGAATTCCACCGTTTACGCGTGGGCGTGGGTGTATTCTCCGAAAAAACAAAAAGTCGGCATCTGGGCGCAAACGCATAAAATCAGCGCTTCCGAGCCGGATTTGCCGCCGCCGCAAGGCAAGTGGGACGCTCGCGAATCGCAGTTTTGGCTCAACGGCAAGGAAATCCGCCCGCCGCGCTGGGAAAATTCGCACACGAAAAAAGATCAGGAAACGCCGCTCGCCAACGAAAATTTCGAAGTGCGTCCGCCGCTCCAAGCAACGCTGAATGCGGGTTGGAACAAAGTGCTGATAAAATTGCCCGTCGCCGGATTTTCCTCAAATCTCGCGCGCCTTTACAAGTGGATGTTCACTTTCGCGATTGTTTCGCCGGACGGTTCCGCGCCCGTCGAAGGGTTGAAGTGGGCAACTTCGGAAAAGAAAACGAAGTAAAACCGCGCGCGGGAACGGCTCAGCGAGCCGCGCCGTAATCGCGTTCGCCGAAAAGCGCCGTTCCGATGCGCACCATCGTGGAACCGGCGGCAACGGCGGGCTCGAGATCGTGCGACATTCCCATCGAAAGCTCCGGCAATTTCACGCCGAATTCCGTTTCGAGGCGGTCGCGCCATTCCCGCAACGTATCGAAGCAACGTGCGGCGGTTTCGAGCGAATCGTCGTCAATCGGCGCAACGCACATCAGCCCGTCGATTTGCAGATGCGTTCCCGCGAACGCGGCTTCGGCGAGCTCGCGCAACGCGTCAAAATCCGCCGTCCCGAATTTCGCGGGATCGCTTCCGGCATTTGCCTGCAAAAGAATCGGCAAGCGTTCCCGCGCGATTTCTCCGCAGATGCGATCGAGTTTTTGCGCGAGCGCGACGGAATCGACGCTTTGGATGCGGTCAAAATGCTCCGCGGCGTGGCGCGCTTTGTTGCTCTGCAAATGCCCGATCAGCTCCCAACGCAACGGCGGCGTTCCCGCCGGCGCAGTCGCCGAAAATTCCGCGATTTTCGTCGTCGCTTCTTGAACGCGATTTTCGCCGACGGCGGAAAAACCTGCGCGCGCGGCAAAAAGCGGCGCGTCGACGGGATGATTTTTCGTCACGGGAAGAATGCGAACTTCGGCGGGAACGCGTCCGCATTTTGCGCAAGCTTCGGCGACGCGTTCCCGCACGCGCGCGCAATTTTCAGAAAAATTTTCAAAGGAAATCATCGTAAAAAAATTTTGTCCGTGAATTTCAAAATCAAAGGAAAAGCGTCTCGGGAACGCGAACGGAAACCGGGCAATGGTCGGAGCCCTCGACCTCCGGATGAATTTCCGGCGAGGAAAAACGCGTCGCCAAATCGCGCGATGCGAGCCAGTAATCGATGCGCCACCCGACGTTGCGTTCCCGCGCTTTCATGCGATAACTCCACCACGAATAGGCTTCGGCGAGCTCGGGATTTTTTTCGCGAAACGTATCGATGAAGCCCGCCGCAAGCGTTGCGGAAAACGATTCCCGCTCCTCAATCGTGTAGCCTGCGCTGCGCTCGTTGCCCTTGGGTCGCGCGATGTCGATCGGCTCGTGCGCGCAATTCATGTCGCCGCAAACGAGCACGGATTTTTTTTCGGCAAGCCGCCGAAGATGCGCGCGAAAATCCGCGTCCCAACGCATGCGATAGTCGAGCCGCGCAAGCTCATTCTGCGAATTGGGCACGTAGGCGCAAACGACGAACACGTGCGGGAACTCCGCCGTGATGACGCGTCCCTCCTCCGGATGCCCGTCGCCGTCGAAATCAAACGTTGCCGAAATCGGTTCGTATTTTGAAAAAATCGCCGTTCCCGAGTAGCCGGGCTTTGCCGCGGGATGCCAGATTTTATGCGGGAACTCCGCTTCTTCCGGCAACGGCGTATCCGCCGGGCATTTGATTTCCTGCAAGCAGAGAACATCCGGTTCGCAACGGGCAACGTAAGCACCGAAACCTTTGCGAATCGCGGCGCGCAATCCGTTGACGTTCCATGAATGGAGCAATGCGGTTTTTTCCATGCCGCAGAGCGTAAATCTTCGTTCCCGCGGCTTAAAGCAGAAATTACTGCGCCGCAGAAAGCGAAGTTTCGCTCCGCGAAAAAAGAAGCGAGCGCGAGGAATCCTTGCGAGCAACGGCACCGAGAAGCGCATCGCGATCGTAGAGCAGGAAAAATTTGCTGTCGGGCGCATTTTCGAGAAAGCGCGTCACGGCGGTGTAAAGCAACTGCCGCGAAAAGAAATCTTCGCGCGTTCCCGCCGGCGGGAACACCACGGCAAGCCGAGAAAATTCCGAACCTTGCGCCTTGTTCACGCTCATCGCGTAGGCGGTTTCGTGTTCGGGAAGCGCCGCCGCGGGAATGCGCGAAAGCGCGCCCGCTTCATCGCGAAAATACGCGTAAAGCGCATCGCTCCCGCGTTCCCGCAATACGATTCCGACATCGCCGTTGTAAAGGCGTTCCCGCGAAGAATTTTTCGTAATCACGATCGGACGCCCGTGATAATGCTCTCCGCGAAACGCGTTTCCGCGCGGAGAAAACAGCGCACGCGCCCGAGCGTTGAGCGCTTCCGAACCGAAAAGCGGCGCGTTGCGCAACGGCGAAAGCACGCGCACGGAATCAACGAGCGCAAGCATTTCCGCCGGATCCGCATCTTCGGGAACGCAACGCAGTTTTTCCGGAAAAATATCCGTCAGCAACGCATCAAGCGCAGACGGCGTAATTTTTTTCGCCGAACAAAAAAACTTTCCGTCGCCCGCCGCGCCCTCTTCGTTCCCGCGCAAAATCGAATCCGCAGCCGCCGTGTCGCCGGAAACAATCGCGTGCGCAAATCTGCCGAGCGTCCCGCGCGGATCAAAACGCCGGCTTTCCGTAAGCACGATGCGCGCGCCGGACAGCGCGGGAGCGCCGCACAACGCGCCGAACACATGCCCGGGCCCGACGGAATCGAGCTGATTTTCATCGCCGAGAAGCACGATTCGCGCACGCGGCGGGAGCGCCGACAAAAGGCGCGCCATCAAAGCTTCGTCAATCATCGACGCTTCGTCGGCGACGACCCAATCCGCGTCGAGCGCGGGAACGCGTGGCGCCGTCAATGCGTCCGCGCCCGTGCGCAACGCACGGTGCAAAGTCGAAGCTTCGAGCGCGAGAATTCGGCTCAACGCTTCCGGCGGGAACGCCGGCACCGCGCCGGCGCGCACGAGTTTTTCTATTTCCTCCGCCTGTTGCCGCACGGATTCTTTCATGCGCCCCGCCGCCTTGCCCGTCGGCGCGACAAGCAACACTTCCGCGTCCGGTTTTTCGGTAAAAATGCAAAGCAACGCGCGCAACAACAACGTTGTTTTTCCCGTGCCGGGACCGCCGGAAACGACGACGAACGAAGATTCGACGATGGCGCGAACCGCAGATTTTTGCCCGGCGTTCAGCGGGAACGGAAGCGCCGACGCGATGATTTTTTCCGCGACGGGAGAAACGTTCCCGCGCCTTTCCGCGCACACGATGCGGAAAATTTCTTTCGCCGTTCGCACTTCCCGACGGAAATGCCGAAAAAAATACAGCGCGGAATTTTCTCGGTCAAAAATCAGCGGCGTTTTTTTTCCCGCAAAAAAATCGCTCGCTTCTCCCACGACGAAATTTTCGGGCGCGGACGCAAGGCAACGGCGGAGAAATTCCGCGTCCGCTTCGGAGCGCACGCGCAGATGCGTTTCGCCGTTGCTCGATGCCGTTTCCGCGAGGCGGCGTGCGATTTCGCGAAAGCGCGCACAAGCTTCGCCCGAACAGCCGAGTTCCCGCGCAAACGCAAAAATTTCCGCAGACAACCATTCGGCGGCGGCGGATTCATCATTGAAAAAACGGGGTGCGGGAACGCTCACGGCAAGGACGATTTTCGTGCTTTTCTCAAAAAATTCGAGCGGTGCAAAAGTTTTGTCCCATCAGGATTCGAACCTGAACAAAGTGAACCAAAATCACTTGTGCTGCCATTACACCATGGGACAGAAAAAGGAGAGGAAAGCACATTGCTTTTCGGACGCGTTGTCAATCCTTTTGCCGATTGCGGGAACGTCGAAAAAAACAAAAAACGAAACGCGGGAACGCGAAAATGTTTTTGCTCCGTTCGCGAAATGCGGATTCGGAAAGTGGTGCGTCTGGAGGGAGTCGAACCCTCGTCTCAACCTTGGGAAGGTCACATAATAGCCGTTATACGACAGACGCAAAAAAAATCGTGGGCAACGGTAGCAACTCCGCCCCGCGTGCGCAATTCAAATTTTGTTTTTCTTCGCGAAAACACACACACCGGCGCGCGGCGAGCGAGATTTGAAGCGCATTTCGCCGAGTCGTGAAAAAATTCGCGTTCCCGCGGAAAACCTGTTTGAATGCGCCGCGTCATGGAAACGGAAGAAAAAATTATCGAATTCATGCGGCGCAAGGATTACACGCCGCTCCGCCTCGACGAGCTGCACAAGGCACTCGGCGGCGACGGAAAATTTTTCCGAAAACTCAAAAAAATCCTGCCGCGCATGGTGCGCGCGGGAACGATTGCACAAGTCAAACGCGACCGCTACTGCCTGCCGAGCGACGCCGATCTCGTCACCGGGAAAATCATTTTCCGCACCGGCGGAAGCGCGAAGCTGATGCCCGACGTTCCCGCCGACGGCGCTCCCGCGAAAACCGCCGTGCACATTCGCGCCGAGGACACCGGCACCGCAATGCACGGCGATCGCGTTCTCGTTCGCATCGAAAAAAAACGTCGCAAAGGCGGCTACCGCGAACGCTACGCGCAGGACGACGATTTGCCTTTCGGAAGCGTTGTAAAAATTCTCGAACGCGCATTTTCCTCGACCACGGGAACGCTTATGCGCACGCGTTATTATTGGAGTGTGCGCCCGGACGATCCGCGCATCACGAAAGACATTCTCGTGCCCGATCCCGCGCGCTCGCCGCTGTTCCCGATTCCCAAGGAGGGCGAAAAAGTCATCGTTCGACTCAACGACTGGGTGCGCCGAAGCGAAAATCCGACCGGCGAAATCGAAAAAGTTCTCGGCGAATCGCACACGCCGCTCGCCGAATATCGCGCGATTCTTTTCCGCTACAAACTTTCGCCGAAATTTCCCGATGCCGTCGCCGCCGAGCTTCGCGACGTTCCCGCCGAAGTTTCGCCCGCCGAAATGCGCGGACGCCTCGACTTGCGCGAAGTTTTCACAATCACCATCGACCCGGACGATGCGAAAGATTTCGACGACGCGCTTTCCGTCGAATCCCTACCCGGCGGCGCAACGCGCATCGGCGTTCACATCGCGGACGTTTCGCATTACGTGCGTCCCGGCTCCGCGCTCGATGCGGAAGCGCGCGCGCGCGGGAACTCCACCTACCTCGTCGGCACCGTCATTCCGATGCTCCCGCACGCGCTTTCGAGCGGAATTTGCTCGCTCGTCGAAAACGAACCGCGGCTCACGAAATCCGTGTTCGTCACCTTTGATGCCGGCGGGAACGCCGTCGAAACAAGTTTCGCAAACACCGTCATTTCCTCCCGCAAACGTCTCACCTACGCACAGGCGCTCGCCTTTTTGCGCGAGGACGACGACCGCACCATTCGCGCGCTCCCGCCCGTTCCCGAATATCGCTCCGGACACCCGGGACGCCCGCTCGCAGAGCTTTCCCGCGAGGAAATTTCCGCGTTGCGAAAAAATATTCGCACGCTCCAAGGCATCGCCGCAAAACTGCGCACCGCGCGAATGAAAGCGGGAGCGCTCGACCTCGACATGCCCGAAGTAAAAATTTACACCGATGCCGACGGTTTCGCCGAACGCATCGAACAAATCGAATACGACGAATCACACCAACTCGTCGAAGAATTCATGCTTCTCGCAAACGAAGTCGTCGCCCAAAAACTCAAACAGGCGAAACTTCCGTTCATTTCTCGCGTGCACGATGCGCCGGAAAATTCCAAGCTCGCCGAACTTCGCGAAGAAATGATCGCCGCCGGAATCAAAATCGGCGATCTCTCCAAGCGCTCCGAAATGACGAAACTGCTCGCCGTGCTCAAAACTCGCGACGATGCTTACCCGCTCCGAATCCGCGTTCTGCGTAGTCTCAAACAGGCGTGCTATCGCCCGAGCGCCGACGGGCACTACGGACTCGCCAAAACCGATTACGCGCATTTCACCTCGCCGATTCGCCGCTACGCCGACCTGACCGTGCATCGCGTTTTCGATTATTTTCTTCAAAAAAATCACCTGCCGACCGCTCCCGCGAGAAAACTTCCCGCGCCCGCGCTCGCCGAGCTCGCGGGAACGTCCGAACACATTTCCGACACGGAACGCTCCTCGATGGAAGCGGAACGCGAATCCGTCAAAGTCAAGCTGCTCGAATATTTCGAACGCGAAGTCGCGATGAAAAAGAAAAACGTTTTCGAAGCAATCATCACCGACATTCGCAGTATCGGACTTTTCATCGAACTGAAAATTTCGCGCGCGTTCGGGCTGATTCCGCTTTCGTCCATGACGGACGATCTTTACCAAGTCGTGCCCGACGGCTCCGCCGTCATCGGGCGCCGTTCCCGCCGGCGTTATGCGCTCGGGCAAACCGTTCCCGTCGTCGTCGAACGCGTGGATCGTTTCCGCCGCACGATGGATTTTCGCCTTGTTGCAGACGCCGCCGCAAACACCGAAAAATCGTTCCCGAAAAAGAAATTTCCCGGAAAACACTCTCCGCACAAACGCGGAAACGCCGCCGGGAAACGCTGATTCGCCGAAAAAATTTGGTGGGCGCAGCAGGATTCGAACCTGCAACCAAGGGATTATGAGTCCCCTGCTCTAACCATTGAGCTATGCGCCCGAAAAGTCGTAGAGTTTCCCGAAAAACACGCCTCTACGCAAGCGGGAAAACGCGATAAAAAGTTGAAAAG
>CAVEBA010000080.1:0-8301 GCA_963613695.1 Sphaerochaetaceae bacterium | reverse complement strand
GGAAAAAGGCGCGCGCAATCGAACGCGCACTCGCGGAAACGCTCGATTTCGCTTTTTCAAAAAAATACGGATTTCTGACGGCGTGCCCGACGAACGCGGGAACGGGATTGAGAATCTCCGAAATGTTGCACTTGCCGGGCTTCGTCTCGGAAGGACAAACGGAAAAAATTTTGCGCTCGCTCTCCGCCGTAGGGCTTACGGCGCGCGGCTTCCGCGGCGAAGACACGGAAATGACCGGCTGCGTTTTTCAAGTTTCCAACGAACACACGCTCGGCGTCAGCGAAACGGAAACGCTCGAAACGATGCGCCGCTGGACGCAGGACATCGCCGAGCAGGAAATTCGTGCGCGCCGGCGCGTGATTCGGCGGGAAAACGAACGCTTCGCCGATCGCATCGCGCGCGCCTACGGCACGTTGCGTTTCGCGATCTCGCTTTCCGAAGCGGAATCGCTCGAGCTGATTTCCCTGTTGCGCTGGGCTTGCGACGAAGAAATTTTCCCGCGCGGGACGCGGGAACGGCTCGACGAACTTTCAGTCGAAACCGGCACCGCGCACCTTTCGCGTCGCGCCGCTTTTCGCGGGAACGCAAAGTCCGAAATTCACGAAAATCTCTTGCGGGCACGTTTGTTTCGTGAGACGCTTTCCGCCGTCAGACCGCCGGACTTTTCGAATATTTTTTAACCGCAAAACGCTTCGATTTTTTTTGTATCGAATGAATTTCCCCGCCCCGAAAAAAAATTCGCATTGGCGCATCGCCGGGAAAAGCGACGCGGGAATCGCGCGGCGCACGAACGAAGACGCGTTCTTCTGCGATCCCGCGCAGGGAAATTTTGCGGCAATCGCAGACGGCGTCGGCGGACTGGAATTCGGCGAACGCGCGAGCGCGACGGCGGTCGAAAGCGTGAAAAGTTTTTTTTCAAAAACGAAATTTCCGCTCGCCGAAAATCCGGATTTCGATGCGCTGTTTCGCGCGGCGAACGCCGAAATTGAAGCGCTCGGCGAAAAACTCGTTCCCGGATTTTGCATCGCGACGACGCTCGATGTCGTTGCCGACGGCGGGAACGGGCTTCTGTATTTTGCGCATCTGGGGGATTCCGGAATTTTTCTGCTTCGCGGGAACGCGCTGACGCAGCTTTCCGAAGAACACACGCGCGCCGCCGAGGAAACCGCGCGCGGGAACAAAAATTTTCCGCCCGCCTACACTTACACGCTTACGCGCGCGCTCGGCATCGGTTGCGACGTGACGCCGCAGACGTTTTCGATTCAAACGCAACCCGGAGATCGCATTTTGCTTGCGACGGACGGAATCACGCGCGCGCTCCCGCGAGAAAAAATCGCCGCGCTCGTCGCCGCCGCTCCCGCAGACATTCCCGCGCAAGCCGCAGACGCGCTGATTTCCGCCGCAAACGACGCCGGCGGGAACGACAACGCGACCGCCGTGCTCATCTTCGCCTAAAAATTTTTCTGAATTTTTCTTTCGTTTCCAATGACGCTTACTCTGCTCATCGACTACATCGGGACTTTCGCTTTCGCGATCTCGGGAATTCGCCGCTCCTCGGCGAAACACTTCGACCTTTTCGGCGCCTACATCGTCGGACTCGCAACGGCGTGCGGCGGCGGCACGTTGCGCGATATTTTGCTCGGCGTAGATCCGTTTTGGATGTGCTCGAAAGAACCGTTCTGGTCGGGCGGATATTTTTATTTGCTCGTCGTCGCGTTCGCGTTGTTGCTCGTAACCGTGCTCGGACGCTGGCTTCTGCGCATGAACGATTCCATTTTTCTGTTCGACGCGATCGGGCTCGGCATGTTCACGGTCATCGGCATCGAAAAAGCGCTCGATTGCGGCGCGCCGATTTGGGTCGCGATTCTGATGGGCATGATTACGGGCGCGGGCGGCGGCGTGTTTCGCGATGTTTTCATCAACGTCGAACCGCTCATTTTCAGAAAAGACATTTACGCGCTCGCGTGCGTGTTCGGCGGGATCGTGTTCGCCGTGTGCGTCGAAGTGCTCGGCATGGATCGCAACGCCGCAACGGTGCAATTGCTCACCGCCGCGAGCGTCATCGCCCTGCGTTGTCTCGCGATGAAATACCATTTCAGCCTGCCCACGTTGCGACGCGACGTTGCCGAACACGACGAAGCGGATTTGCCCGATGCCGAAGAACTGAAACGCCTACGCTCCGACAAGGAAGATTTTTTGCCGTAGGCAAAAAAAGTTGAAGAGTTGAGGAGTTGAGTCGGCGCTTCGCGCCTGTTGATTCCCGCTTCGCGGGAGAAAAGACAGTGGACTGGATGACTGGTCAACTGGTGGACTTGTGAAGTGTGATTTTTTGCCGTAGGCAAAAACCGCACGATACTCCTAAACTCCTCGACCTTTTCAACTCATCAACTTTTTGCCTACGGCAAAAAAAAGCTCCCGCGGGAACGCGAGAGCTTTTTGATTCAAAGGAAAAAAATGACGAACGAGGCTTAGCCCTTGATCTCCTTGTGGAGCGTGCGGCGGCGAAGGCTCGGATTATACTTCATTTTTTCGACTTTGGCCTGCATCGTCTTTTTATTGCGCGTCGTCATGTAGCGGGAAGGATTTTTGCCTTCCTTGCGCGCTTCGGTGCATTCGATGATAACGGTTTCTCTCGGCATGATGTTTTACTTTTTTGAAAATTAAAAAAACTGAAGTGCGAAGATGACGTTTTTCGGCGCTCCGCGCAACCCAAAAAAAATGCGTTCCCGCGAAAAAACGGGAACGCATTTTTTTTCGAGCGACAAACCTCAGAGCGCGGGACGCACTTCGAGAATTTCGAAGCACTCGATACGGTCGCCCTCCTTGTAATCGTCGAATCCGGTAACGCGAATCCCGCATTCGTAGCCGGATTTGACCTCGGTGACGTCGTCCTTGAAACGTTTGAGCGTATCGATTTTGCCCGTGTGAAGCACTTCGCCCTTGCGCACGACGCGCGCGTTGAAATCGCGACGCACACTGCCGTCGAGCACCATCGATCCCGCGACGTTGTTGTTTTTCCCGAGCGAGAAAATCGCGCGAACTTCCGCTTCGCCGACGGCGTTTTCCTTGAATTCGGGATCGAGCAATTCCGCCATCGCTTCCTTTACCATGTCGAGAAGCATGTAAATGATGTCGTGCGCGATCACCTTGACGCCGACGCGTTTGAGCATCGCGGGAACGGAATTTTCCTGCTTCACGTCGAACGCGACGATTGTCGCTCCCGCCGCAGACGCCGTGTTGACGTCGCCCGGCGTAATCGGACCGACGGAACCTCCGACGACTTCGATTTTCACGCGTTTCGACTTGATGCCGAGCAACGCGCCTTCGAGCGCTTCGAGCGTGCCGTCCACGTCCGCCTTGAGAACGCATTTGAAAACTTTTTCTCCGGATTCCTTGAGCAGAGAGTTGAGCAATTCCATATCGGACAAGCCTTTCTGCGCGGCGGCAGCAGCGGCTTTTGCTTCTTCTTCCTCGGCTTCTTCCGCCTTGCGGAGTTTGTATTTGTTTTCTTCGGCGATTTTTTCCGCTTCGCGAGCGTTTTTGACAACGGAGAAAACGGCGCCCGCAGACGGCACGCCCGACCAACCGAGCACGCGCCCGGGATTGCCCGGAGCAACGGATTTCAGCGGCTTTCCGTATTCGTCGAGAATCGCGCGAACGCGGCAAAAATGCTGTGCGCAAACGAACGCGTCGCCCGTTTTGAGCGTGCCGCGTTGCACGATGACGGTCGCGGTAGGCCCGCGTCCCTGCTCCATCTGCGCTTCGACGACAACGCCCTCGGCGGGGCACTTGGGATTCGCTTTCAGCTCCATCACTTCCGCTTGAAGCAGAATCGCGTCGAGCAAGGAATCCATGTTCGTGCCTTTGAGCGCGGAAACGGCTTCGCACTGCACGGAACCGCCCCAGTCTTCCGACGTGATCCCGCGCTTCTGCATCTGCTGTTTCACGCGATCGACGTTCGCGCCCTTCGCATCGCACTTATTGATGGCGACAACGATTTGGACGTTGTTTTTCTGAGCAAATTTGAGCGCTTCGTCCGTCTGCGGCATGAAACCGTCATCGGCGGCAACGACGAGCACGGCGATATCCGTGAGCGCGGCGCCGCGTTCCCGCATCTTGGAAAATGCGGCGTGACCGGGCGTATCCAAAAATGTGATACGCTGCCCGTTGTGCACGACGGTGTAAGCGCCGACGTGTTGCGTGATGCCGCCGGCTTCGCCCGCCGTAACGTTGGACTTGCGGTAGTAGTCGAGCAAAGTGGTTTTGCCGTGGTCAACGTGCCCGAGCACGCAAACGACCGGACAGCGCGGCTCTTTGTCCTTTTCGTCGTCCACCGGACGTTGCACGACGGGTTCGGGCTTGAGCACCTGTTGCGCACCGCCTTTTTCGCGATGCTTGACTTCGAGATCGACGCCGTGGTTGTCGGCGATTTTTATCGCGACTTCGTCTTTAACGTTCTGATTGAGCGCGGCAAAAATGCCCATGCTCATCAGCTCGGAAATAATGCGGAACGGGCGGATGTCGAGCGCGGTCGCGAGATCGCGAACGACGATGGGCGCGCGCAGGGAAAGTTTTTTGCGAGGCTCGTCCGACGCAGGCGCGGAAGCGTCCGAAGAAACCTCTGCGGACGCGGACGGCGGAACCGGCGCGGCGGGAGCGGTTTTTGCGGCAGGCATCGGCGGGATCGCCGGAGCTTTCGGCATCGCGGGAACGGGCGGCGGCACGGCGGGCGCTTTGGGCGCGGCGACGGGAACGGGCGGCGGAACCGCAGGCGCCTTCGGTGCGGGCGCGGGAACGGGAGCAGGTTTCGGAGCCGGTTTCGGCGCGGGAACGGGCGGCGGCACGCTCACCGCGCGCGGCGGCGGAGGCGGAACCGGAGCAGGTTTCGTCGCAGGAATCGCACGCGGCGCGCCCACTGCGGGAACGGGCGGCGGCGGAACCGGAGCCTTAGCCGCGGGAACGGCACGAGGCACAGCGGGAACGGGCGGCGGAGCCACGGGCGCTTTGGGCGCGGGAACGGCGGGCGGCGGCGGCGGAACCGGAGCGGGCTTCGGGGCGGGCGCGGGAACGGTTTTTTCCGTTTTTGCGACAGGCTCCTCGGCGGCGGTTTCGCGTTTCGCGGGCGCGCGTTTTTTCTTGTCTCCCGCCAGTTCGGGATGAGCGTCCAAGTAGCGCAAGAAATTTTCACGCACATCGTCCTTGTAAAGATCAGCGATGGTCTTGGAGTGGTGCGTTTTGTAGTCCGTGATTTCGAACTCCGGATATTTTTCCGCAAGGAATCCGATCAGCACCTTATTGGTGGTGCCGAGTTCCTTGCTCAATGTGCTGACGCGGATGCTCATCTGTCAAAATAAAACTCTGAAAAAAACTCATTTCGCCGCTTTGACGGCGTCCACAATCATTTGTGCGTCTTCGGGAGCGAAGCCCGCGTCCACGAGGTCGTTCGTGATGTGCGGGTCGTCGAAAACCTGAAGATCGGTGAAGCCGAGATCGACGAGCGCCTTTGCGACGTCCTCGGGAATGCCCGGAATATTCGCAAACACGGAAACGGCTTGCCCGATGCGGTGGTCGATGTGCTTGGGTGCTTCTTCGACCTTGCCGATGTCGAGCCGCCAACCGAGCAGCTTGGATGTCAGTTTCGCGTTCTGACCGTGGCGCCCGAGCGCGACGGACATGTCCGCCGATGTAACTTCAAAATAGATACGGTGCGCGGCTTCGTCCACGACGACATTGCGCGGAACGGCGGGCTTGATCGCTTCGCGGAGCATTTCCTCCGGATCGTCCATGTAGCGAATGATGTCGATCTTTTCGTTGTTCAGCTCCTTAACGAGATTGCGCACGCGGGAACCTTTTGCGCCGACGCAGGCGCCGACGGGATCGATTTTCGGATCGGCGGCGTCCACGGCGATTTTCGTGCGATTGCCCGCATCGCGCGCGAGCCCGACAATCGTAACCGAACCGTCGGAAATTTCCGTAACTTCGCGTTCGAGCATGCGACGAACGAGAAGCGGATCCGTGCGGGAAAGAATAATCTCCGGTCCGCGCGGCGTCGTATCGAGTTTTTTAAGCAGGCAGGTAATGTGATCGCCGACCTGAAAATCTTCGTTGTAGCAAGTTTCCTTGCGCGGGAGCGTCGCTTCCGCCTTGCCGAGCTCGACGATGAAATCTCCGCGTTCCCGCCGGCGAATCGTTCCCGTGACGAGCGTGCCGACTTGATCTTTGTAGGTGCTGTAAAGGCGTTCTTTTTCGTCCTGGCGAATCCACTGAATAATCGTCTGCTGAACCGTCTGCGCAACGATGCGTCCGAGATTCGCGAGCGTAATTTCCTTTTCGACGACGTCGCCGAGCTGCGGATCGCGCGAGTAAAGCGCCGCCTGCTTGACGTGAATTTCCGTCTTCGGGTCGGAAACGGAATCGACAACCGTCAGCAAAACGCTCGCCCGAATATCGCCCGAGCGGGGATCGATATCGATTTTGAGCTTCTGCCCTGCGTTCACGCCTTTTTCCGAAGCATTTCTGATTGCCTCGGAAATGACGGGAATGAGGCGTTCCCGCGAAACGCCTTTTTCTTTTTCTAAATACTCGAATACGCTGATGATTTCGTTGTTCATTCTTCGGAATTAGTGAATTTTGATTGGACGGACTTCTCGGAAAACCAAAAAAAGCGGGGAACAGTCCCCCGCTTTCCTCGGAAAGCCTTGAAATGTGAAGTGCGCATTTTGCCCCCGCACCTCGCCGTTGTCAACGGATAGTTGACGGCGAAAATTTTGCGCGCGGGAACGATGCAAAAATTTTCGCGGGAAAAAATGCTCGCGCGGGAACGCTCGCCCGTTATGCTTCGCGGGCATGAAACATTCCCTGCAGCTCCCCGTCGCGATGCTCGCCGCATCATTTCTCGCGCTTTCCGCCTCGGCGGGAACGCCGCTTCCCGAAAACGTTCCCGCGCAAAAAGAATCGCGCGTTCCCGTGATCGCGGGCGACGACGACCACGCGCCCGTATACGAAACTCGCGCGGAACGCGATGCGCGCATGCGTTGGTGGCGCGACGCAAAATTCGGAATGTTCATTCACTACGGACTTTATTCCGGGCTCGCCGGCGAATGGAACGGTAAATACGCCGGCGGCGAATGGATTCAGAAAAACGTCGAAGTCGATACCGAAACTTACCGCAACGCCGCGTTCCCGCGCTTCGCACCGCGCGCCGATGCCGCCGCGCAATGGGCAAAACTCGCGAAAGAAGCCGGTTGCCGCTACGCCGTGCTCACGACAAAACATCACGACGGATTCGCGCTCTTCGATTCCGCGCAAACCGACTACGACGCGAAAGATCGCTTCGGGCGCGACATCGTGCGGGAATTTGCAAACGCATTTCGCGCACGCGGACTCCGCGTCGGTTTTTATCATTCCGTCATCGATTGGTCGCACCCGAATTACGATTACACGATTTGCCCGCAACTGTGCTACCCGCGCGGTCAAATCGCATGGCGCAACGGCGTTCCCGGGCGCGAAATCAATCACGCCGTTTATCAGAAATATCTGAAAAATCAGGTGCGGGAACTGCTCACGAACTACGGAAAAGTCGACGTGCTCTGGTGGGACTACTCGCAAGGCGCCGCCTCGGGAAAACGCGGGTGGGACGCTCCCGCGCTCATCGAAATGTGCCGCAAGCTTCAGCCCGAAATCGTGATGAACAATCGCCTTTACGCTTACAGCGGATTCGACACGAACACCTCCGTGCGTCTCGATTTGCGTTGCGGCGATCACATGGCGCCGGAAAAACACGTTCCCGCGCAGGGCTATCCCGATACCGACTGGGAAACCTGCATGACGCTCGGACAACATTGGGGCTACTCAAAATACGACGGCAATTTCAAATCCGCCGAAACAATCATTCGCCAATTGCAGGAATGCACGGCAAAAGGCGGAAATCTCCTGCTCAACATCGGACCGAAAGCCGACGGAAGCATTCCCGAAAACGTCGTAAAAACGTTTCGCGAAGTGGGCGCGTGGTTGCGCGTGAACGGTGAAGCAATCTACGGAACGCGTCCGTATTTCGGCTTCGCGGGAACGCTCGCTTCGCAAAGCGCCGACGGAAAATACATTTACGTTTTCCTGCCGAGCGCGGGAACGCCGATTCCCGAAAATTTGCCCAAAGGAAAAATCCTCGGCGGAAACGCAAAAGCACTCTGCCCCGTGCTGAAAATCAGGAAGTGATTTTTTGCCGAAGGCAAAAAAGGTGTAAGGTGGAAGGTGGAGGGTGTAGGGTGGAAGGTGGAGGGTGTAAAGGGAGTTGGTTCAGTC
>CAVEBA010000079.1:1511-8322 GCA_963613695.1 Sphaerochaetaceae bacterium | reverse complement strand
GGCGGCAAAAATGCGAAAAATCTTCATGGCGGGGATTTTTACTCAAAAGCCCGAGAAGCGCAAGCCGTGGCTTCGGACGGCGTTCCCGCGGGAACTTTCCCCAACCCAATCGGGCGTGAGGGATTCGAACCCCCGACCCTCTGCTCCCAAAGCAGATGCGCTACCGGACTGCGCTAACGCCCGCTAAGTTTTGTCAGAGCATCGTTTTTTATTGCTCTTCTTGTCAACACAATATTCCATTGTTGTCTTACAATCATTTTTTTAAGAAAAACACGAAAAACATCATGGAAAATTCTTCAATCGACGGCGGCATCGAACCGACCGGCACGGAATCTAAAATCCCGCTCATTCTCGCGATTGCAGCGTTCATTCTCGGCGGACTTGCGTTCATTTTCGCGTTCAATGCGAAAAACGCGCGCATACTCACGATAGATTCGATGAAAAAAGAAGTTGCGGCGGCAGCGGAAGAAGCGAAACAAGCCGCGGCAATCGCTCGTAACGCAGGTGTCGGGAACGAAGGCATCGCCGAAGTCAAAACGGATTTCGCGCAGTTTGAAGCCAAGGTCAAATCGGATTACAGCGCGCTGATTCAGTCGCACCGCGAAGTCATCACGCGCACGAACGAGCTTTCCGCGCGTCTCGCGCAACTCGAGCAGGGACGCCGCTCCGCTCCCGCCGCCGCGACGCCCGCTCCCGCCCGCGCCAACAACAACGCGCCTGCCGCGGGAACGCCCGCAAAGGCAACCGGCGGCAAATACACGGTTAAAAAAGGCGACAACCCCGGCAAGATCGCGCGCGAACTCGGCATTCCTCTGAAAGCGCTCATGGATGCGAATCCCGGACTCGACCCGAAACGTCTCCAAATCGGTCAGCAACTGAACGTTCCCGAACGCCGATAATCGCTTTTCATTTTTCGGACGCGCTCGCTTTTCACGGCGGGCGCTTCTTTTTTTCTCACTCAAAAAAATTCTCTCCGTCTCCCGTTCCCGCCATGTCTCGCCCCGCGCACTGGAAACTCACGCACGAAACCTGCCACGCAAAATGCGTGGTGTTCGACGTTTTCAAAGAACATTTCGAACACCCGACCGACGGGCGCGCCGGCGATTTTTACGTTGCGCACGCGCCGGATTGGGTAACGGTCGTTCCCGTGACAACCGAGGGAAAAATCGTGCTCGTGAATCAGTTTCGCTTCGGCATTCGCGAGCTTTCGTGGGAATTTCCGGGCGGAGTCATCGACGCCGGCGAGGATTTTCTTTGCGCGGCGGCGCGGGAACTCGAAGAGGAAACCGGCTTCACGGGAACGCTTTCCGCGCTGGGCGATGCGGCGTCGAATCCCGCGATTTTTTCCAATCGTTGCCGTTTCGTGCTCGCGGAAAAATGCGAACGCACGTCGGAAACGCATTTCGACGCAAACGAAGAAATCGAAATGAAACTCGCGACGCCGGCGGAAACGCTCGAGCTCGCGCGTAGCGGGAAAATGCGGCATGCGCTGATGCTTGCCGCGCTCGCAAAGGCGCTCCTGTTGCGCCCGGAGCTCTTTAAGCTTTAAGCATTAAGCTTTAATCTTTATTCCCCTCTTCATCAAAACGGCGTTCGAAAAGCGCCTGCAAATCATTGAGCATGCGCTCGGCGTCCGCGGGATCGCCCGCCGCGATGAAGTTGAGCTTTGCACCGCAACCGGCGGCGAGCATCATCAGCCCCATAATGCTTTTCCCGTTCACCTGCTCGTCGTCCTTGACGACTTCGAGACTGACGGCGGGGAATTTGTTCGCGATACGCACAATCATCGCCGCCGGACGGGCGTGGATGCCCATCTTGTTCTGAACGGTAAGCTCTCTGCTGTAGGTGCTGTCTGCCATTTTGAAAGCAGGAAATGGAAATGTTTCCGCGGGAACGCCGCAAGAAAAAAAACATCTGTGTTCATCTGCGACATCTGCGGCAAGAGATTTTTTTGCCGCTGATTGCGCAGATGAACACAGATGTTTACCAAGAAAAAATTCGCGTGGATTCGCGGACGAAACCTTTTTTTCTTCAGAAGCGTTTGCGGTAGCCGATATTCACCGAGTGGGAGATATCGGAGTCCGTGGACATTTCGAAGCGATAGCCTGCGTAGACGCTCGCGTTGCGATCCAGTTCGACGAGGAATCGCGGACCGATCGAGAACGTGTCTTCCGCAAACGTCGGCGCGCTCACCGAGTATTTTTCCGAAGCGGAAATTCCCGGCATCGAGTAGTCGATATCCGTTTCGGTATCGAGCAGTTCCCGCGAGTAAGCGACGTCGAGGTTCACGCGCATATTCCGTTCGAGCCACGGGAACGTGATCGCCAACGAAGCGCCGATGCTCGCGCGCAAGCTGTTCGCGTCGACCGATTTCGTGTCCAACGCCGTTCCCGCGCCGCTTTCGTCGAACCCGCCGACGGAGAAATACGAATACGCCAGCCCGACGAACGGCATGAGATTGACGCCCGTTTTTTCGTCTTCGCTGAGCCACAGCGGAATCAGCGTTCCGAGGTTCACGAACGCTCCCGCGTGCGCGGCGTTGGTATCGCCGTCGACGCTACCGAGCGCCGTGCGGCGCTTTACGTCGAACATTGCGTAACCTGCCTGCACGCCCGTATCGAAGTAGAATCTTTCGGCGAAAAGTTTTCCGAAAAACACCGTTGCACGGATGTCGTTGGATTTAACGTTCCCGCCGCTGTCGTGAAGCGTTGCCTTGCCGAAATCATACGCGAGCGCGAACCCGAAAATGCTTTCCGCGTTCAGCTTGACGTCCGCGCCGGCGATTGCGCCGTAAGTGTTGAAATCAAACGTGCGCGAGTCCGTGCCGGAATCGGAGCTGACAAACGCGCCCTGCCCCTGCACGAAGAATTCCCAGTCGTTGTGAGTTTCCCAGATGAACGAGGAATAATTGTCGTAGCGGCGTTGTTCGATGCGCGAGGAAATCGCGGCGATATCGGAGAGGAAACTGCTCTGCAACATCGCCGGCATCGCGGCATAGCCCAGCGGCGAAAGATTGTTCAGCGTCGTCTCGAGCGAACCGTTCGGCGTTTTGATGATTGCTTCCGCGAGCGTTCCCGCAGCCGTGAGCGTCGTTCCGCTTTTCAACGTGATCGTCTCGCCATTGAAAGAAACGCTTGTCTGCAACTCGCCGCTGCTCGTCGCCGTAATCGCGTTGAGCATGCGAACGAAATTCGAGCTCGTTCCCTTGTGCAGTTTCACACCCGCGTTTGCCAAATCCGGAGCGACGACATAAATGTTCGTCGCGTCCGACGATTCGGAGTCTTTGTAGTAAAGCAAACCGTCGCTCGAAGTGATGGACAATTTGTCAAAACCGATGCCGTTGTAGTTGCCCGAGTCCTCCGTGCCGATGTAGCGGAAAAGCGCCACGGGAACGCCGCGCACGGAAAGCGCCGAATCGTCGAGCACAACGTTCAGCGTGCCGCTCGCAACTTCCGCCGTTCCCGTGAACTCAATCGCCGCTCCCGTGAACACGAAAGTCGCGTCGCCGTTGAACGTGACGTTTGCATTTTCGCCGACGAGACGAACTCCGCCGACGAGCGTGCCGCCGCTCACGACTTCCAGCTCCGAAGAATACGAAACTGCGCCGCCTGCCGCGCCGTAGGTCAGCGTGGAATCGTAATCAACAAGCGTTTTCCCCGTGTAAGTCAGCGTCGAAGCGTTCAGCGTCAGGTCGGCTCCGTTTTGAACCGTGATCCCGCCCTCGCCGGAAATATCGCTATCCCAAACGGCGGAAGATGTAATCGTCGACGTTGAATCGTCGAAAACTACGGCGCCGAACGAATAGGCGGAAACGGACGCCGTCGACATCGTGTCGACGATGTCTCCGTCGAAAATGATGCTCCCGCCCGCATTTGTGCGAAGCGCGAATTTTTCCTCGCTGATTTCGCTCAAATTCACGAGCGTGAGATCCGATCCGGCGATGTTCCCGAGCGTGGCGGTGATAGAGCCGTCGAGTTTCTGCTGCGTTGTCTCGTCCGATTTTGTCAGATTGAACGCGGAGGAAACGGCGTTCTCGCCCAGCGCGATCGTGCCGTCCGTCAGCAAATCTATTGCGCTGACGTTGTCTTCGACAACGACCGTTCCCGCGAAGGAACCGCCGGCGTTGTCCAAGTTTTTCAGCGCGATGCGGGAATGCGCTCCCGCCGCCTTGATTGTGAGCTCGTTCAACGCATCGGTGCCGAAGCCGCCGTTTTGTGTTTCACTGCCGATATTGACTTCGGTGAGCCCGTCGGGAAGCGTGTCGAGCACGAGCAAACCGTCGCCGACAACGGTCAGCTCCGTCAGCCCGGTAATCGTTCCCGAGAAGCTCTGCGCCGCATCGTCGTTCGCGTCCACTTCGACCGTGAGACTCCCGGAATTTACGTTCACCGTTCCCGCGCCGGCGAAAGCGGAAAACTTTTCGACGGAGCTGTCGAGATCCAGCGTGATATTTTCGCCGACGTTGATGATGCCCTTGAAATTGTCGCTCACGCTTTCGTTTGCGGTAACGGTTACCTCTTCTGTCCCGGAAGTTTCAAACGCGAGCGTTCCCGCGCCGGAAAGCGTTCCGAGGTCGCTCAACGTGAAATCTGTCAGCGGATCCGTGAAGCAGAACGTTGCGTCTTTCTCGATGTTGACGGCTTCCGGAAGCTTATCGGGATCGAAAAGATTCGCGCCGACTTTCAGCGTTCCCGCGGAAACGTTCACCGAAAGATCGCTGACGGAAATCGTGTTGCTCGCATCGTCGTTCGGTGCGATCCATGCCGTTCCCGCGCCGGTTTTTTCCAAAGTGCGAGTGCCGACACCTCCGCCGTCGGAAAGCGTCAGCCCCGTGTATGTCACGGTGCGATTTTCGCCGACCGCCATTTCGATGGTGCCGTTTTCAAAAACGATTTCTCCGGAGAAGCCGTCAACCGTTTCATCGCTCGACGAAGCACCGGTGTTCCCGAGCACGAGCGTTCCCGCTGCCGTCCCTGCGGATTCGTCCGCATCTTCACCGGAGAACGTGAACGTTCCGTTGCCCGTGAACGTGCCGCCGATGACGGATTTTTCGCCCGACGAAACATTAAGCACAACCTCTCTGCCGTCCAGAATCAGCGATGTCTGCGTTCCCGTGGTCAACGAGTCGAGAGAAAGAACCGTCTCGCGACCTTCGGCAGTTGTGGTAACGCCGGTGAGCGTCAGCGCAACGCCGCCGTCGAGCACGAGCGAAGAAATGTTTGCAATCGCAACGTTGCCGAGTTCCAGCGTTTTTTCCGTGTAGGCTCCGGTATTGCTGTCCGTTTCATCGGAAACGATGTGCAAAGTGTTGTTCCCGTCGGCAACGCCGGAAATATCCGCGTTTTCCACCACCGCATCGGATTCGCTAAGCTTGAAGATGAGCGAAACATTTTTCGCGAGCGTGTAGGACGCGGTCGGGACCGTCGTTTCCGCGGTGTCGAAATCGATTTTGAGATTGCCGCTCTTAACTTCCACCGCGCCGGGAGAAAACTTCGATGCGGAAACCGTCAGCGTGTTGTTCCCGAGGGAAACGAGACTGCCGTCCGTGCCGATGTAGCCGGAAATTCCCGCGTCCAAGATGAACGTTCCCGCGCCGTCCACGCCGGCGATTTCGCCGCCGAACACCGTTTCCACGGCGCCGTCGCTCGCGCTGCGCGACACGTAAGAACCGCTGTCGCGATAGAAATTCAGCCGGAACGTCGAGCTCGAGCCTTCGCTGAAATCGATGTTAAACGTCGGCGCTTCGGACGCTTTCGGATTGATTGTGCCGATCAGCCCGCCGTTCCCGACGATGAACGTTCCCGTGAAATATTGGTCGGAGGAATCGCCGCCGAGCAAGGCGTTGCCGAGATCGACGATGCCGTCGCCGATTTTGAGCACCACGCCGGAGCCGCTCAGCCGAGCACTGCTTCCGGAAACGAACAAATCTCCGGGCGAATCGGCGGTGTAGCCGGAATAATACGTTCCCGTCTCCGGATCCGTGTGCGCCTCTTGAATATCCGAAAGCTCGCCGTTAATCGTCAGCAACGCGCCGTTTTCAACGACGATTCCCGCCGTGTTTTGAATCGCGTTCCAGTCGATACGGAGCTCGCCGGCTTTAACCGTCGTCGTTCCCGTGTAGGAATTTACGCCCGTGAGCGTCAGCGTTTCCGCGCCCTGTTTCGTAAGATTCAGCGCGCCGGAAAGCGTTCCCGCGAATTCTGCGGATTCCACACCGAACGTCGCGACGATTTCGGCGTAGGACACGTTTGTCGGGAACGACACGCCGTAGGTGCTGCTGATCAGCGCCAGATTTCGCGTCGTCGCGACGAATTCGTAGGTTTCATCGTCCGGATAAAAAAGCGTGATGAACGCGTAGAGTGTTTCGTCATCCAAGTCCGAAAGCCCGGCGTCCGGATACGCCGCTTTCAAATATTCCAGCGCTCCCGCCGCAACGAGCTTGTTCCAGCCCTCGACGTTCAGATTCGCGGTGGAGGGATTCGAGCCGTCGAGATAGGTGCAAACGCCCGTGTCGCCGCTCGCGATGAGGTTTGCCATATCCAGCAGCGAAGCTTTCGTCGCGGCGGAAAGTTGCGCCGAGGACGAATTGATGAAGTCCGTGACGTATTCGACGGTGAAAGTTTTTTTCAACCATTCCGCCACGGTTTCGCCGGTGCGGAAAAGCGTATCTTCCGTAGGAGTCGGGGCAGAACCGTCTGCGGGGAAATTGTAGCGGTAAGAGTTGTTCCTGCCGGAACACATTTTCGTGAATACGTCTCCGCCGTTGCGATCTTTTCCCGTTGTCGCGTAGAGCCGGGAAAACGCGCCGTCG
>CAVEBA010000079.1:0-1501 GCA_963613695.1 Sphaerochaetaceae bacterium | reverse complement strand
CCGCCACGGTTTCGCCGGTGCGGAAAAGCGTATCCGCCGTGGTCGCGCCGTCACCGAAATCGTAGCGGCAAGCGTTGTTCCCGGGATCGGCTGCGGTGGTCTCATCTGCGGAACGCGCCGCCGCGCCGTCATACATTTTTTGAAACACGCTTTCCCTGTTGCGATTCGTTCCCGTTGTCGCGTAGAGCCGGGAAAACGCGCCGTCGTAGACGTTCGAGTCGGTCGTGTAAATGAGATTCGCGGGATTTTTCAGATACGCGTTCGTGTCATCGACGGTGTGGACGCCGCCGCGTGCGGCAGTCGCTGTATTTTCGAGCGTAGTCAAAACGCTCTCGGCGGACGTTCCCGCGAAATACGTTCCGTAATTCGTCGAATAATTCGATGTCGCGAAATATTCGCCGTCTTTCCCGGAAAAACCGCTTGAGTGCTGCATATCGCCGACGATGAGATCGCCGCTCGCGCTGACCGACGTTCCCGCCTCGCCGATGAGCATTCCGACCTTGGTCGTACCGTCGCCGTAAGCAAAGGTCGCGCGCCCGTCGTTCCCGAGCACGAGACCGGAGAAGCCCGCGTTTGCATTTGTCTGCGTCACGCTCACGGAACCGGAAAGCACTGTCAGCGTGCCGAAGAGGTCGCCGTCGTTGTCCACGCGAACCGCCTGCGCGCCGCCGAGGTTGATCAGATTACCGTTCCCGGAAATGCCGCCGTTAAACGACGTATCGGACATCGTCCGCGTCAGCACGAGCGTGGCGCCGTGCTCGACATACACGCGGGAATAGTTCGCGTCGCCGATGAGGTTTTTCACCAACTGCACTCCGCTGAGCACGTCCAAGGTCGAATATTGCAGGGAGCTGCCGTCGTAGGACTTCAAAATGTAGTCACCGAGAATGTCTTTGTGATTGGCATCGCACTCCGCATAACGGGAAGACGAAGTATCCACGCCCCGCAGAATAATGCTTTCCGCAGAGGAAAAAATGCTCGGGCTGTCGGCACCCTCGTCCGCATCACCGAGAAACAGCGTCAGCCCATCGTTGACGATAATCGATCCCGTAAACTGCGACTGCTCTTTCGTGAATTGCACGCCCGCCGCGCGAGCATCAAGATTTTTGATCAAATAGCGACGATATTCCGGCTCCCAACCGTCCGTGCCGAGCGCGTCTTTCGAATCCCCCGTCAGCCCGTTTTCGAGAAGCACAAAACGCGAGAGCGAAAGGTCGCCGCCTCCTTTGAGAAGCAAAGAAACCTGTTCCTTGCGGGTATTGACATAAAGCTCGAACACGCCATCGCCGGAAACCTGCACGCGCATGCCGTTCGCGCCCGAGAGCGACGACACCCACGTCCCGTCCTCAACGCGGAGGCGGGAAAGACTAACGGTGGAGGATACGAGGTTTGAATCGTAGAAAATTTTTCCCTTCCCGGTCTTAACGACGAGCCCCTCGCCGTTGTTGCGATCGGTCAGCAGCGTACTATACGAAGTTGTCAACGCCCCTTGAAACCAACC
>CAVEBA010000078.1:0-8436 GCA_963613695.1 Sphaerochaetaceae bacterium | reverse complement strand
ATTTTCTACGAAATCAAGCGCGACGAATCCGCGGGAACGGCATACGTCATTTTCACCGTGGAGGAAAATCTCGAAACGCGCATTGCCTCCGTCGAATTCATCGGCAACGACACGTTTTCGTCATCGGAACTGCGCGGCATGTTGGAAACGACGGCGTGGGCGTGGGGACTTGATTTCACGGACTTCCCGGATCGCCTTTTCAAATTTTCGTGGATTACGAGCCGCGGGTATTTCAATAAGGCAAAATTCGAGACGGACATCGAAACGCTGAAAAATTTTTATCTGAACAAAGGTTTCCTCGACGTGGAAATTTCCCCGCCGACGGAATCGGAGCTGAAAATCGGTTATTGCGAAGTGAACAACGATTCGACGCTCGGCTACCTGCCCATCGAAATCGCAATCGTCGAGGGGCGCCGCTACTCGCTCGGGAACGTGAAAATTCGCGGGAACAAACTCGGCGAATCGCACCGCCGATTCACGGAAGAAGGCATTCTCGCGATGCTCGCAAAAATTTCTCCGCGCGGCGCGCGAAAAAAAGGCGAAGCGGAATTTGACCGCCTTGTTTCCGGAGATTGGTATTCGCCGGAAGCCGTGAACGTCGCGGCGCAAAAAATTCGCGAATACTACGGCGAAGTCGGCTACCTCAACGCGCGCGTTTCCGTCACGCGCGAACCGGACACGGACACGGGAACGGTCGATCTCGTTTTCACCGTCACGGAAAACGAAAAATCTTACCTGCGCTCAATCACGATCGAGGGCAACGACGTTTCAAAATCCGAAATTATCCTGCGGGAACTCGCGCTCGCGCCCGGCGAAGTGTTCGACCTCGTGCGCATGAAAACTTCCGAACGCCGCCTGCGCAACACGCGCTACTTCGATTACGTTTCGGTTCAGCCGACGGATACGAACGTACCTTCGCAAAAAGATATGCGCATCGCCGTGCGCGAGGGTCGCACGGGATCGCTCTCTTTCGGTGCCGGATTTTCAACCGTGGAAAGCGTTTCCGGATTTGCCGAATTTCAGCAGAGCAATTTCGATTTGTTCAACGCGCGCAATAAATTCCGCGGCGGCGGACAAAAATTCCGTTTCCGCGTCCAAATCGGCACGAAGTCTTCGCAGATTGTCCAGTCGCTCGAAGAACCGATGCTCTTCGGGCGCGAGCTCGCCGTCGGCTACGAAGCCTATCACAAATCCAACAAATACATTTCCAGCGATTACAACACCGTCGATACCGGGCTGAAAATTTACCTCGGACGCCGCGTCATCGAAAACATTCGCGCCGAACTTTATTACAAAATCGACAATTACGAAATTTCGGATATCGAAAGCGATGTGCCGCAATTCGTGCGCGACGAAGAAGGCTACACGCTGCTTTCCCGCGGCGGGCTCTCGCTCTCGCGCGATACGCGCGACGACGTGCTGTTCCCGACCAGCGGGAACCGCATTCGTCTCTGCGGCGAGCTCGTCGGCGGACCGTTCTCGGGCGATTGCGATTATTACTCGCTCGATTTGCAGGCGGCGCAATGGTTCCCCGTCGTCGATTACGACCAGTCGCTGAAAATCGGCGGGCGCATCGGCGCAATGCATGCTTACGGGAACAGCTACGTGCCGTTCTTCGAGCGCCTTTACCTCGGCGGTCCCTACAATTTGCGCGGTTTCCGCTACGGGCACGTCGGCGAATTCGAGGGCGACGAGCCCACCGGCGGGCAATCCCGTTTCTACGTCACCGCTGAATATACGGTGCGTTTGCTCGACGAATTGAGAATCGCGTTCTTCTACGACGGCGGTTTCGTAAATACAAAATCGTTCGACTTTTCCCCGCGTGATTGGAACGATGACATCGGCTTCGGATTCCGAATCCTCATGCTCGGAGCCCTCATGAATATTGACTTCGGCTTCCCGATCAACACCGGCGAAGACAACGACGACGGCATGCGCCTGCAGTTTTCATTCGGCACAAATTTCTAAAAAAACATATACATTAACAAAACATACTCCACTGCTATGATTGCTACGCTGAAAAAAATAACGCTCATCTTCGGAATGCTCGCGCTCGCCGCGGGAACGGCATTCGCCGAAGCAAAAAACGTCGTGACGCTCGACCTCAACAAGGTGCTCGAAACCTTCTCGAAAACCGTCGCGATTAAACAGGAAGTCGAAGCCTCCGCAAAGGAAGCCGAAGCGCTCCAGAAAATCAAATACGAAGAATTCCAGAAACTTCAGGAAAAACTCAAAGTCGCCGTTTCCGCCGCGGAATCCGCGCGCAACAACCCGACACTCTCGAAAAAAGCCGTGTCCGACGCTGAAGCGGAAGCCAAAAAACTCTACGGCGAAGCCGTCGCCGCCGAACAAAGCCTGCGCCAGTCCCAACAGGAAGCCCGCGAGCTCCTGCAAAGCCAATTCGCGCAGAAAACAAACGTCGTGCTCGAACAGGACGTACTCCCGCGAATCAAGGAAATCGCTAAGGAACACGGCGCCGAAATCGTCCTCAACGCACGCGTCGGAATCATCTTCGCCGAAGCCTCCGTGGACATCACGCAAGCCCTGCTCGACCGTCTCGAAAAAGACTTCCCGTCCGCGGGAACGGCTCCGGCAACGCCCGCGAAATAAAACGAAACCCCATTCTCCGTTTTTTCGACTACGGTAAAAAAAAGCGTTCCCGCACGGGAACGCTTTTTTTGTGCCGCGTTTTCAAAACAAAAACAATCCTAAACTCCTAAACCTTTTCAACTCCTCAACTTTTTTTCGCCTGACAAATGTCTCGCATCGGAGAGAATTTCATGCAGAATTTCTCGCGTGCGGGAACGTTCCCGCCGCCCCATAAAAAACACACGAAACGAAAGGTTCTATCCATGCTTGAAACACTGAAAAAAACGATTTTCGCCGGCGTCGGTGCCACCGTCATGTCTGCGGATGCCGTAAAAAACGCGCTCACGGAGCTTGTCAAAAAAGGCAAAATTTCTGCGGAAGACGCGAAAGCCGCTTTTGAAAAAGCCGCCGAACGCGGCGAGAAAGACGTAACGGAGCTTTACGAAAAAGCGACCGCGCGCGGCAAGGAAGCGCTCGACGGAATTTCCTGCGCGAAGCGTGTCGCCGCGCTCGAAAAACGCGTTGCCGCTCTTGAAGAAAAGCTCGGCGTCGTTCCCGCGGAAGAATCCGTTCCCGCGGACGCGACAGAAACGCCCGCCGAAGCATGAATTCGGCGCAACGAAAATCTCCGCTTCAAACCTTCGCGATGCTGCGCAACGGCATCCGAGCGAAGGAGATTTTCGTCGTGCTTTTGCGCAACGGTTTCAGCGAGCTTCTCGAAAAAATTTACAATCCGCGCTCGTTTTTCCGCCACGTCATTCCCAAGCCGGGGAAAAGTCTCACGATTTGGCGGCGCATTCGCATCACCTGCGAAGAGCTCGGACCGACGTTCGTAAAATTCGGGCAAATCGCGAGCACGCGCGAGGACATTCTCCCGCCGCCGCTCGTCGAGGAGCTGAAACTTTTGCGAGACAGCGTCACGCCCGTGCCGTGGGAACGCATCGAACCCGTAATTACGGCGGAGCTGGAAAACGGAATTTCCGAGCATTTTTCCGAGTTTGAAAAAACGCCGGCGGCGAGCGGGAGCGTCGGGCAAGTTTATCGCGCGCGGCTCAAAAACGGCGATCCCGTTGCCGTCAAAATCCGACGTCCGGGCGCGGCGCGCGAGATGACGCGCGACTTTGAAATTCTCGCGTGGATTGTCGATCGCGCGGCGGAAAAATTTCCGGAGCTTGCGACTTACGACCTCGCGGGAATTCTCGCCGAAATTCGCGACGGCGTGTTGCGCGAAACGGATTTTACTTTCGAAGCGCGCAACGCGGAATTTTTCAACGCGGTGAATCCGTTCCCGGAAGTTTTTGCGCCGAAAATTTATCCGCGAATTTCGACCAAACGCGTTCTCGTTTCGGAATGGATTGACGGCGTCTCGCCGGGAAAATCCGGACATTCGTCGCCGGAAGCGGCATCTGCGGGAGCGCGTTCGCTTTTTCACCAAATTTTCAGCGCCGGATTTTTCCACGCAGATCCGCACAGCGGGAACGTGTTGCTGACGAGCGACGGTCGCGTTTGCCTACTCGATTGGGGCATCGCGGGAACGCTTTCGCGAAAAATGCGCTACTTCCTCGCCGACGTTTTCGCGGCGGCGTCAGAGGGCAACGCCGAAAAAACTTTGCAGGTCGTTCTGCGTTTTTATCCGCCCGAAGAGCGCATCAACAAAGCGAAAGCGGAATCCGTAATCGCGCTCGTGCTTCGCCGGCATCAAAATTTCACACGCGCCGGTGGTTCGCTCGGACGCATGATTTTCGAAATGCTGAAAGCGTTTTCCGCGTGCGGATTGCCGCTCCCGCGCGACTACGCGTTGCTCGCGAAATCCGTCGTCGTGATGGAGGAAACGGGGCGCGCCGCCGATCCCGAATTTAACATTCAGCACTACGCGGAAGAAGCGCTCCGCAGGCTTTACGCGGAACGACGAAATCCGAAAACGCTCGTCGGCGACATGCAGCACGGCATCGAGCGCCAACTCGCTTACGCCAAGGAAATGCCCGAAGCGGTGCAACGCATTCTTTGGAAAATTGAAAAAGGCGAAGCCAAAATCAACATCGACCACGAGGGGCTAAACCAAACTCGGCTCACGCTCGACCGCGCGACGAATCGCCTTTCGCTCGCGATTATTATCGCGGCGTTGCTCGTCGCTTCCGCCCTGCTCGTGTGCTCGGATTCTTTCGGCGGGAACGCACGCGGATTCGCACACCATCTCGGCGTCACCGGATTCATCGTCGCCGCCGTTTGGACGGCGTGGCTGTCGTGGATTATTCTCCGCCGCAAAAACTGAAATTCTCCCGGCGAAGAAAAAAAAATCCGCGCGAAGTTTTTTTTCACGCGGATTTTTTTCGCGAAAACGCAAACGCGCGTTCCCGCGATTTTCTCCGTTCACGCGTTGCGAAGCGGGAGCGAGATGCGGAAAAGACAACCATTGCCGAGCGAGCTTTCGACGGACGCGTTCCCGCCGTGCAAGCGGGCGATGTGCTTGACGATCGCGAGCCCCAGCCCCGTGCCGCCGAGCGCGCGGGAATGCGCTTTGTCCGCGCTGTAAAAGCGCTCGAAGATGCGCGAAAGATGTTCCTGCGAAATCCCGACGCCGAAATCGCGCACGGAAATTTCCGCACTGCCCTCCGATTTTTTCAGCGAAATTTCAACGGTCGGACTTCCGGAATATTTTATCGCGTTGCTGATAAGATTGATGACCGCCTGCTCGATGAGCCGCGCATCGCCGTTGAATTCTACGGGATCGTTTTCGGTGATTTTGAGCGTCGTTCCCGCGGCTTCCGCACGCGGCAAACAGGAATTCACGGCGTTTTCGAGCGCAGCATCGAGACGGAACGGGAACGCTTCGCACTCGCCGGAAATCTGCTGCCGCTCAATCGCGGCAAGGCTGAGCACATCGTGCACAAGCGCGTTCAGTCGCTTCGCCTGCGACGAAAGAATCCCGAGAAATTTTTCGCGCAACACGGGATTGTCAAGCGCGCCGGATTCGAGCGCATCGACGGCACCGAGAATTCCCGTGAGCGGCGTTTTGATTTCGTGAGAAACGTTGGCGACGAAATCGCTGCGGAAAGATTCCAGCCGTCGCAGATTCGTCAAATCGGTGATGGCGACGAGGAGCCGCCGATGCCCGTCATCTTCGAGCGTTCCGCCTTTGGCGAAAAGCGTGCGCGGAGCTCCGCCCTCGATCTCGAGCGTGATTTCCGCTTCGACGGGAACGCCGTCGCGAAACGCTTTGTCCGCGAGCACGAGCAGTTCCGGCGAGCCGCAGCGAGCGAGATTGAATTTTGTCGCGCCGGGTTCGAGCCCGAAAACTTCGCGCGCGGCGCCGTTGAAATAAAGCGCATCGCCGTTTTCGGCAAAAAGCAACACGGCTTCGGAAAGCGCGGCGAAAATGCGTTCCCGCGCGTTGCGCTCAGCAGTGATGCGGTCGAGCTGCGATTTCAGCTGCTCTTTCATCCGAGAAACGGTAATCGCGAGCTCGCGCACAACGCCTTTTTCCGGCACGGAAATACGTTCCCGCAAATCACCGAGAGAAATGCGTTGCGCGCTTTCCTGCAACTGCACGAGCGGACTGCGCACGCGAATCAAAATGTAAAACGCAATCGCGAGCGCGACAAACACGCCGAGCGCAAGCGCGAGAACGTTGTTGCGCTTGGCGCCCGCGATAATCGATTCGATTTCGCTGTTGCGAATTGCGAGACGCAAAACGAATTCCGTGCGCCCGTCAATATCCACGGGCATCGCGCAGTAAATCATGCGCTCGTTTTTCGTCGCGCTGAAACGGGAGCTGACGCTCGGCGTTCCCGCGAGCGCGCCGGCAACTTCCTCGCGCGCGGCGTGATTTTCAAGCGCGTGTTCGTTCGCCGCGGAATCGACGATGACCGTTCCGTCGGCACGCACTAGCGTTACGCGCAAAATTTTTTCGGAAAAATTCATGCAGTAATTCGAGACTGCGGCGAAATCTCCGGACGCGAGCATCGGGCGAATCACATCGGCAAACGTTTCCGCCTCGGTCATGATGTTGCGCTTTTCTGCGGAAACGTAGGATTCCTCGAATTTTTCCGTGCTGAGAAAAAGCGTTCCCGCGGAAACAAGCACCAACAACCCGAGCAACAACGGGAACGCAAAAAGAATTTTATCTCTGGATTTCATGACGACTTCTTCCTAATTCCTCATTCCTAATTTCTACTTCCTAATTTCTAATTCCTCTGACAACTCACATCGCTTTCATTCGATAGCCGATCCCGCGAACCGTTTCGACATTGATCGCCCACGCGCCGAGTTTGCGGCGAAGATTGACCATCTGCACGTCGATTGCGCGATCGGTTACGGGATAGTCGTCGCCCTTGACGCGAGAAACAATCTGGTCGCGCGTATACACGCGACCGGGGCGCGCGGCGAGCATCTGAAGAATTCCGTATTCCGTGAACGTCAGATCGAGCGGCTTTCCGTTCAGCCGCGCCGTGTGTTCGGACGGCTTGAGCGTAAGCCCGTTGCGGCGAATTTCATCCGCCGTTTCCTGCTCAAACGCTTGCCGAAGATGCGCACGAATGCGCGCCACGAGCACCTTGCCGCTGAACGGTTTGGTGATGTAATCGACGGCGCCGAGCTCGAGCCCGAGCACGATGTCGCTCTCCTCGCCTTTCGCCGTGAGCATGACAACGGGAATGTCCCGCGTCGATTCCTCGCGTTTGAGACGCCGGCAAACTTCGAGCCCGTCCATTTTCGGCAGCATCAAATCGAGCAGAATCAGCGCCGGGCGTTCCCGCAACGCGATGTTCAGCCCCGCCTCGCCGTCCGCCGCTTCCGACGTGTCCTTGAACCCGTTGTTTTCCAAGGTATAACGCACGACTTCGCGAATTGCGTCGTCGTCCTCGATGATGAGTATTCGGCTATTCATGTTTTTTCGCTTTCGCTTCGTGTTCCCGCAAAGCGTAATCTGCGGGAACGGTTTTTAGAAATCAAAAAATGCGTTCGTTCACGCGCCGTGGGAGTGTCTGACGATTTTCCCGCGTTCGAGGTAAATCACGTCTTCGCAAATGTTGGTCGCGATGTCGGCGATGCGCTCGAGATTTTTCGAAATCGTCATGCAAGACAAGTAATACGAAACGCGCGCGGGATTTTCCGCAATTTTTTCGCGAATGAGCTCGATGTTCCCGCGATGAAGCGCGTCCACTTCGTCGTCGCGATCGATGATGCTCGCGGCGGCGGCGGGATCGCGATACGCGAACGCGTCGAGCGATTCTTTGAGCATGCGCGTAGCGGCGAACGCCATTTTTGAAAAATCGATTCGCTCATCGACGGGAACGCCGCTCTCCGAAACGGAACACGCGCGCTCCGCGATGTTGACCGCCATGTCGGCAACGCGCTCGATTTCGACGTTGATTTTGAGCACGGTGATAATCGTGCGCAAATCGGACGCGACCGGCTGATAAAGCGCGAGAATTTTCAGGCATTCTTCCTCGATGCGAATTTCTTCGCAGTCTATCGCGTAATCGTTTTTTGCGACGTCGTGCGCAAGCGTCGCGTCAAATGTGGCGACGGCGCGCACGGCGCGTCCGAGCGCGTTTTCCGCGGCGGCGGTCTGCTCGGCGAGATGGCGTTTGAGCCGGATTATTTCTTGGGTAAAGTGTTCTTTCATTTTTCGTAAAAATTTAGGATTTTCGTAATTCTTTAAGCAGAATCTTTAAGCTTTAAGCATTAACCTTTAATCTTTTTTTTAACCGAATCTTCCGGTGATGTATTCTTCGGTTTTTTTGTTTTTCGGATTGGAAAAAATCGTTTTCGTGTCGGCGAATTCGACGATTTTTCCTTTGTAGAAAAACGCCGTGTCATCGCTGATTCGCGCCGCCTGTTGCATGT
>CAVEBA010000077.1:6350-8462 GCA_963613695.1 Sphaerochaetaceae bacterium | reverse complement strand
GACCTTGATCGACGAGAGCTTGGAAACCTCGCCCGCGAACGTCGTTGTCGAAGCTTCCGCGTCCGCGATTTCAAAAGAAATACTCGCGCCGTTGAGCGCGCTGATTTCGCCGAGCGACAAATCGCCCGAGCCCGTTTTTTCCAGCACGAGCGTTCCCGCCCCCGCCGTAATCGGATCGGAAATCGTCGCAGTTTCTACATCTTCGCGACTTGAAACGTTCCCGTCATCGTCGCGAACCAACGTCGCGTTCTGCTCAAAAATTACCGTCGCGGTGCTTTTTGCCTCGGTCGCCGTTCCCGTGCCGACGTAAATGCCGTCGCTCACGCCGTTCGCCGTGTTCCCGGAAATCGTCGTGTTCCCGCGCAACGTGAGCGTCGCGCCGGCACTCGTCGAGATATCGATGTAAATCGCGCCGCCATGCGCCGTTCCCGCGCTCACATCCGCCGTGTTTCCGGAAATCGTCGCATTCGTGAGCGTTAGGCTTCCGCCGTAAAGATAAATCGCACCGCCGAAAGCAGTATCGGCACCCGTTGCCGTGTTCCCGGAAATCGTCGCCGTTCCCGAGCTCTGCGTGAAGCTTGAATTTTCGATGAAAATCGCACCGCCGAAAGCTTCGGACGTTGCTTCCGACTTATTTTCCGTTGCGGAAAAATCGCCGACGATGTTCACCGTTCCCGCAGAATAAATCGCGCCGCCGAAAGTGGTTTTCGCCGTGTCGACGTAGTTTTGAGAAAACGAAATTCCGCCGTCGATCGTGAGCGCTCCCGCGGAAGCGACATAAATCGCACCGCCGCTCGCTTCGCCGAGAGCACGAGCCGAGTTGTCCGACATTCTGATTTTTTTTGCGGAAACCTCGCCGTCTGCGATGTAAATCGCACCGCCGAATGCCGCACCGTTTGCGTCGTCATTGACAATGGCTCTGTTGCCGTCAAAAGCATACTCGTCATCGTTCGTGAACGAGAGCGTTCCCGCGGAATAAATCGCGCCGCCCGCCGCGCCGCTATGCTGAGGACCGGTGCCGGAGGTGCGCGCGTGATTGCTATCAAACTGCGCCCAACTCGAAAATTCCTGCGTTGCGTCGGAACCGAGGAAAATTGCGCCGCCGCGCGCAAACGGCGTTCCCGAAGACGTTGCCGTAGCTTCTGCATCGTTATTTGAAAAACTCAACGTGTCTTCGCTCTTGAAGATCTGTTTTCCGCCGTCGGCGTAAATCGCCCCGCCCTGCGCAATTATTGCGGATGCCTTATTGTATCGAAATACCATGGAACCGGAGCCGGAGAATGTTATTTCCGCCGTGCCGGAAAAATACGCCGCGCCGCCCTGTGCCGTTCCCTTAGAAGAAGACGCCTCGTTGCTCACAAACTCAGTCCACTCCGTCGTATCAAATGTCAGCGTTCCCGCGTTTTGGAAAATTGCGCCGCCCTGCGCGAGCGCGTTCGCCTGCTCATTCGCGTTTGCCTTGTTGGAATAAATATTCACGTCGCTCGTTCCCGAAAAAGTCAACGAGCCGCCGGCGATGTAGAGCGCGCCGCCGCGAGCGACCGGCACAACGCCTTCGCTCTGCGATTCGCCCACGTCGAGCCCGGAAAGTTTCACCAAGTTGCCCGAGAAACTCGCGTTGGCGAAAGTCGCCTCCGTCACATCGGAAATCGACGCGATCGCGCCGCCCTGCGCCGTCGTTCCCGCATAAACTTTATTTTGAGAAAAGCTGAGCGAAGTCAGCCCGGAGCCGTCGATTTTCCCGCCGTTCAGCAAAAGCGCGCCGCCCGTTGCGGAAGACTGCGTTGTTTTGCCGTCCTCGGTGTAAGCGAGCCCGTAGGACTGGACGGCGTTACGTGAAAACACCACCGTTCCCGCGAGCGTCACGGAAGTCGTGTGCTCTTTGGTTGTCGTGCCGTCGGCAGCCGTCGTGCTTTTTTTTGTTCCGTAAATGTAGACGGCGCCGCCCTGCAGCGTCGTTCCCGCGACGGCAACAGTGCCGGCATCGTCATCGGCGGCAACGGATTGAACGGCGTTTTCGGAAAACGTTGTCTTTCCCGCGAAAGAAACGACGGAATCGGAAACGGCGAGTGCGCCGCCGCTCGCGACGCTCAACGCGGATTGTGCAAGCGC
>CAVEBA010000077.1:0-6340 GCA_963613695.1 Sphaerochaetaceae bacterium | reverse complement strand
GGTCGTGCCGTCGGCAAAAGTTGCGCGCCCGCCGTCGCAAACGAGCAATGCGCCGCCGCCGAGCTGCGTTGTCTCCGTTGCGGAATCTTTGTAAAGATTTTGGACGCTGTTGTTGTTAAAAGTGATTTCCGCCGCGTCCGTGGCGTCGAAATATCCGCCGGAAACGGCGACGGCGCCGCCCTGCGCGTTGAGCCCGTATGCGGAATTGTCTAAAAATTTCAGTGTCGTTCCCGCGACCTGCAAACCGAATTTTTTCGTTCCCGTTTCATCGATGACGTTGTCCGGATATTTTGTCGTAGTGGACGAACCGTCGGTGTCCAGTTTTGCGGAGGAAATAAAAATCGCGCCGCCGCTCGCCGTGGCGACTTCGGAAACCGCGCGATTGCTTTCAAAACTCGTCGTTCCCGTGCCGGAAATTTCGAGCAATCCCGAAGCGAAAATCGCGCCGCCGGCAGCGGAAAGTTTTGTCGTTGTCGAGTCCGTTCCCGTGATTTCGCTCCCGACGGCGACGTTCCCGCTGAAAACAACGTCCCCCGTCAGCTTCACGACGTCCGTGATATTTGCGGAAACGAGCGCGCCGCCGTTTGCGCGGTAATTCGTGGAAGCATCGGCGACGAGGCGACGATTTTCGATTGTCGTTCCCGCGCCGAGCGTCAGATACGTAGAAATCGTATTCGTATTCGCCGTCGCGAACGCGCGTCCGGTTTTTTTGTTTTCGTCGGTCGTTCCCGCGAGTGTGAGATTTTCGACGGAAAGCGTCACGCCGCTCAGGGAAAAAAGATCTCCGGAGCCGGCGATGTCCAAATCGATTTCGGAAGAAGAAATCGTATTCCCGTTGCCGAGAATCGTGACGTAGGTCGCGTTCACGGAAATTCCGTTGTCCGCCGTCGTCGTGGCGACGTCGTTCCCGTCGTTGTCCTTCGTCGTTTCGGTTTTTATCGTGATGACGGGAATGTCGGCGGTGATGTTCAGCTCGGAATTGTCGTAGTAGGCGTTCGTTTCCGAAATTTCTTCCGAAAGATATTTTCGAAGCTCGGCTTCGTCAGCGACATCGTAAGTCGTTGTTTCGGCGGCGACGGCGAGTGCGGACGCTGCGGCGAAAAATGCGCTCAACGCGAAAGTTTTTTTACTTTTTCCGAAAGAAGATGTTTTCATTTTTTTTGTGCGTATGCGTATTTATGAGCGGCGCGAAGAGCGTTTGTTCCCGCCGCGATTTTTCGGCGGCGGCACAATGCGGGCGTTCCCGCGCGTCTTTGCGGTGGAAGCGCCGCCGACGGTTTCCGTCTGCTGCGCCATAAAAAATGTGCGTTCCTGCTTGGGTTTTCCGACGAAATCGAATTTCACGGGAACGCCGCCGAGCTCGAATGCGGCGTAAAATTTTGAAAGCAAAAAGCGCTCGTAGCTTTCCTCGATTTTTTCCTCGGAATTGCAGAAAAGGCGCACGCGCAGCGGCTTGTTGCCCGTCTGCACGGCGTAGTAGCACTTGAAGCGGCGGCCGCTGACCATTTTCGGCGGGTTCGCTTCCATCACGCCGTGAATGACGCGGTTGAGCTGTCCGGTCGGGATTTGCACGTTCATGCGCGTGTAGAGCGCGAGCGCTTCCTTGAGCATGGTTTCGACGCGCAAGCCTTCGAGCGCGGACGTAAAAATCACCGCCGAGCCGGGCAAAAAGAAAAGTTCGCTACGCACCGCTTTCGCAAATTCGCGGCGAAATTCGTCTTCGCTTTCGTAGCCGTTGACCGTTCCCGCGCGAAAATGTTTCAGCGCGAGATCCCATTTGTTCACGATGACGATCAGCCCGGCGCCCGTTTTGATAATTTGCCCGGCGAGTTGCTTGTCGAGACGCGTCACGCCCGTTACCGCGTCGATGACGAGGAAGCACACGTCCGCGCGGCTCATCGCCTCGTCCGTGCGCAAGGCGGAAAAATATTCGAGCGTATCGAACTTGTTTTTCGCGCGCTTTCCGGCGGTGTCCACGAGCTCGAAAATCGCCGTCTCGCCCGTTTTTTTGTCGGTGTAATCGAGACGCTGGCGAATCGGGTCGCGCGTCGTTCCCGCGACGTCGCTGACGATGAGCCGGGAATTTTTCGTGAGCGCGTTCCCGAGCGAACTTTTTCCGACGTTCGGGCGCCCGGCAAGGCAAATGCGAATCGGCGGCGGCGTTCCCGCGACGGAATTTTCGTCCGCGTCTTCCTCCGCTTCGGGAGCGAAACCGATTTCCTCCAAAATTTTGCGTTTGAGAAATTCGATGCCGCGATTGTGTTCGGCGGAAATGAGAATCGGCGCGCCGAAGCCGAGCGAAAAGAAATCGCCCTGCTCCATGTGGCGGTCTTCGTTGTCCACCTTGTTCACGACGAGCAAAACTTTTTTCCCGAACCCGCGCAAACGCGCCGCGACTTCGTGGTCGAGCGGCGTGCAACCCTGCGAAACGTCCGTCACGAGCAACACGAGCTCCGCCGCCTGAATCGCGAATGAAACCTGCTCTTCGACGGCATCGGCGATGACTTTCGGCGTCGCGTTCTCGGTGAAAAGCCCGATCCCGCCGGTGTCCATCAGCAGATAATCGTCCACGGGAACGCGTTCGGTGATGAGGTCGCGCGTCACGCCCGGCATGTCGTGCACGATGGAAACACGCCGCCCGACAAGGCGGTTGAACAGGCGGCTTTTGCCGACGTTCGGCCGACCGACGATTGCGACGCTACGCGGAATTTCGTTCTGCTTTGCCATGGAAGATTGCGCGAAAATTTTTTGAAAAAAAGAAAATCAAAACCCGAAAACGGAGCGGACGGTTTCGCCGACGCGAGCTTTCGCGCAAACGCGCGTATGAAGCACGGGAGCGGTTTCCAGCTCGGAGAAACGCGGAGCGCGACCGACGAGCTCGCCGAGCGCGCGCAGATTTGCAAAATCGTCCGTAGCGCACGTTCCCGTGAGCGCGCGCAACATCGTCGCCGGGAATTTCCACGGCGCGGCAGTTTCCGCGACGACGGCGGGAACGTCCCCGCGCGCGCCCAAATCGCGAAGCACTTTCCAACCGATCGCCGTGTGCGGATCCGCAAGGTAGCCGGTCTCGCGGCGAATTGCGGCGATTGCCGCTTCGGTTTCCTCCGGCGAAGCGTGTCCGGAAACGAAGCCCGCCGCCGCGGGAGCACCGCATTTCGCGCCGAGCGAAAACACGCCGTCGCTTTTCAACGCCGCCATGCGTTCCCGCAAAAATGCGGAATCGCGCCCGGAAATTTCAAAAATGAATCGCTCGATATTCGACGAAACGAGAATGTCCATCGACGGCGAATTGGTTATGCGAAACGCGCGGCGCGTGTCGTATTCGCCCGTGCGAATGAAATCGGCGACAACGCAATTTTCGTTCGACGCGACAACGAAGCGGCGAATCGGCGCACCGAGTTTTTTCGCGTAAAACGCGGCGAGCACGTTCCCGAAATTTCCCGTCGGCACGACGACGTCGAAACCCTCCGCGCCGAGCGTTCCCGCGGCGGCGAGTTCGCGCCACGCCATGAGATAATAGCAAACTTGCGGGAACAGGCGCCCGATGTTGATCGAATTTGCGCTGGAAAGAAAAATGCCTTTTGCCGCCGCGTCCGCGCGAATTTTTTCATCGGCAAAAACGGCTTTGACGGCTGCCTGCGCGTCGTCGAAATTTCCCTCGATTGCGCAAGCGTGAACGTTTGCGCCCTCACAGCAAACCATTTGCCGGCGCTGAATTTCGGACGTTCCCGTCTTCGGGAAAAACACGAGCACTTCCGTTCCCGCGACACCGGCGAACCCGCGCATCGCCGCAGAGCCGGTGTCGCCGCTCGTCGCCGTGAGAATCGCGACTTTTTTCAGTCCGGCGCGTTCCGCCGCGTATTGCAGCAACGTGGGCAAAATCGTGAGCGCGACATCCTTGAACGCCGCCGTCGGGCCTTCCGCCAAATCCATGAAAACGACATTCCCGGCGACCGCGCGAAACGGCACGGGCACGGCGGGATCGGCAAAACGCGCAACGGAGCGCTCCACGGCGGCATCGCGCACGTGCGCGGGAACGTCGTCAAAAAACAGCGCGAGAAGTTTGCGCATCGTTCCCGCGTAGCCGCAACCGTGTTCGAGCCAATCCGGAAGCGCATCGCGCGTCGGGATTTCGGCGGGAACGTAAAGCCCGCCGTCGGGCGCGATGCCGTTGAGCAACGCCTCGCTCGAATCGACAGACGGGGCAAGCCCGCGAGTGGAAATGTATTTCATGGCTTCGATGAAATCACAAAACGCGCAGGGCGAAAAACAGAAAAATTCCGAAATCAACTTGCGACAGCGGTGCGTTTCGCGTTTCATTGCTCGAAAGTCTCAAAAAAAGCATGAAAAAAATCTCTGCTATCGCGATTTTCGCGGGAACGATGTTTGCGGGAACGGCGGAAGAACCGTCGGCGGAAACGCGCCCCGCCGAATCGCACGACGACGGAGATTTTCTTCGCGCCGAAGCGCCGAGCCCCCACGGCGTCGGCAAATACTATCCGCCGGCGCGCGCCGCCGTGCGCGTGCGGGAACACTTGGTAACGCCGTTTTACGTGCTTTTTGCGCATCAGTTGCCGTCTTCGATTTCGGGCGGCGGGAAAATGGCTTCGACGAGCTACGGCTCGGGATTTTCTTGGCGCTACGTTCATCCGGAAAAAAAGCGGCTCGCGTTCACGACCGCGGATTTTTTGCATACGGATTATCGCTTCACCGGCGGGCGCGCGGCGCCGTTTCACCGCACGGACGCGATCAACGCGACCACTTATCACGAGCTGATAAACCCGCACACGGGGCTCGCCGGCGTCGGCGCAGCATCGTTCACGGCGGCAACGAGCGACCGCGCCGCGATGTCCGACGGGATCGGCGGCTTCGTCGCACTCGGCGCAAAACAATATTTTTCCGAAGAAACTTCCGCCACGCTCGGCGTTGCCGCGATTTATTGTTTTGATCGCGAACGCTGGTTTTTCTATCCGCTTTTCTCGCTCGATTGGAGCCTTTCCGAAAATGTAAATCTGCGCGTGCTCAACGGCGTTTCGATTACGTGGGACACGGGCGGCGACAATTTTTTCCTGCTCGATTTTTCGCTGAATTACCGCACGTCCGCATTTGCCGCAGAAGTCGAGCGCGACGCCGCCTCGCCCTATTTTGAAAAATCCGGCGCCTACCGCGAACAGTGCGTTCCCGCGAGCCTGACGGGAACGTGGAATTTCACCGAAAACTTTTTCGTCAGCGCCGGCGTCACTTGTTTAGTGTGGAACAAATATCAGCTTTGCCGCGACGGACATAAAACCTCCGAAAAATTCACCGCCGATCCCACGGTAGAATTCGTGATTCAAACCGGCGTGAAATTCTGATTTTTCAATTTTCCCTGCGCCCAAAGCGCGCGAAGCGAAAACGCATCGGAGCGTTTTGCAAGTCGGCGTCCGTGTTCGTCGAGCACAAGCGGCGCGTGCGCCCACGCGGGAACGGCGGCGCCGAGCGCGCGATAAATCAAAATCTGCCGCGCCGTGGATTTCAGCAAATCCGCCCCGCGCACGACTTCCGTGATGCCCATGCGCACATCGTCGGCAACGACGGCAAGCTCATACGCGGGAACGCCGTCGCGACGCCACACGACAAAATCGCCGAAATCCGTTCCCGCGACGAATTTTTGCTCGCCTTGAAGCGCATCGAAAAACGCAATCGTTTCGCCGTCGGGAACGCGAAAACGCCAGTTGAAATCGCCCGGTTCGTCGAGCTCCGCGCCCGTTCCCGCAGGCGGACGCCACTCGGGCGGGAAAATCGGCTCGGCGGCTTCGTCCTCGGCGTGCGGCGCGCTTGCGGCGGCGGCAACGTCCTTGCGGGAACGCCGGCAAGGATAAATCGCGCCGGCATCTTTCAAGCGTTTCCAGATTTTCAAAAAATACGGAAAATTTTCGGATTGCACGTAGGGCGCGCAGGCGCCGCCGACATCGGGACCTTCGTCCCAAAAAATTCCGAGACGATGCAAATCTTCGACGGCGGCGTCGGCGAATTCCCGCCGGCAACGTTGCGTATCCAAATCTTCGATGCGCAAAATGAGCGTTCCCGCGGCTTCGCGGCAACGGCTCGCGGCAAGCGAGAACGTCTCGGCGTGTCCGAGATGGAGAAAGCCCGTGGGCGTGGGCGCAATTCTGCCTCGATACGACATTGACGGGAACGCGGCGCGCGCGAATGTTTTTTCTCGAAAAAAAAATTAGTGAAATATCGCGTTCCCGCGAAACGAAAAAACCGCCCGAGAAACGGACGGTTTTTCGCAATCGTTCGGGAACGATTATTTTTCGCTCGGAAGCCCCGCCGAAATCTTCGAGATGATTTGCAG
>CAVEBA010000076.1:0-8492 GCA_963613695.1 Sphaerochaetaceae bacterium | reverse complement strand
GCGGCGGGATTCGCAGAAAACGTTCCCGCCGCCGCAAGGCGGGAAGCGACGGTCGAGGTGTTGAGACGAAACGCGTAATCGCCGAGAACGCTCCGGCGGGAACGTGGCGCAAACGAAGCAAGCGTTGCGCCCAAACGGAGCTCGCCCTCGCGCAAATTCACGAAACGCAGAGAATCCGCGCGGACAAAAATTTCGCGCGGGAACCGAGCCTCGGCGGGAACGTCCGGCGAAACGAGATTCGCCGGGAAATCCGCGGCAAGGGAAATTCCGCGCGCTTCTCCGAAGATTTTTTCCGAAAAGGAATTTCCCGCGACGAATGAAATCGCGTCCGAAAAAACTCCGGCGCTGCCCTCGGGAACAAGCGTTTTTTCCGAGGGCATGAAAATGAAATTTTGTTTCGCCGTAAGATTTTTTAAGGAAAGCGTTTCAAAAAAATTCGCCTCGCGAAGATAGAGCGAAACTTCCGCGCGCACAGAACGCGTTCCCGCCGGAGAAAAACGAAGCTCGACGGACGCGGAATCCGCCGCCGCCGCAACTTCCGCACGACGGAGAAGCGCAGAAAGCGTTCCCGCCGCGCCGGAATACGACGAAACAATCGTGGGCGCCGCGGGTGCCGCGGAAACGACATTCGAAGATTCTTCTTCCTTTGCCGCCGGCGACAAAAAGAATTCGCGCGCGCCGGGCATTTCGCCGTAGGCGATAATTTTTGCGCCGCCGACGGAACAAACGGCGGAATCGATGAAGATTTTCCCGTCTTCGCGGCGAGCAAGCAACGCACCCGAGGAAATCAGACGCTCCGGCGTTCCCGTGGAGGAACTCGCGGCGGGACAAAAAACTTCAACGCCGGAAAGCTGCACCATGCGCGGAATATAGTTCCCGGTGAGAATCGCCTCCGGCGCAAGTTTCACGGCGCAACGACGAACGTTGAGCACGGGATCGCCGCCAATTTCCGCGCGGACATCGCTCGCGACAATTACCGTAAGATTGCGGAGACGAACTTCGCCCGCAACGCATCGAATACCGCGCTCGGCCAGCGGAGCAAACAAAAATTCGACCGCGCGTTCCGGAACTTTTACATCGGAGACGGCAACGTAGAGCACAAGCCCCTGCGCGCACAGAAGCGCCGCCAAGAAAATCCAAATTTTCCCGGCGACAAAGGCGCAAACGCGCAAAAGCGCCGCGCCGATCTTCGTTCCGAATTTCATTGTGCAAATCAACAATGAACTTTTCGGCGGGAAGGACAAAGACAAAAAACCGCCGACGCCCACGAAAATCCGCCCGAAAAACAAAGATTTTTTCTTAAAAAACCATCTTTTCAAGCGCGGGAATGAAAAAAGTTTCTTTATTTTATGCGGGCTGCAGAGCTTTTTTCATTTTTTTTCAAAAAATCGCTTGACGAAATCGGGGTGTGATGATTTCCTTTAAAGAACATTTATCAATTTTCTCTCACATAGTGAGAGATGGGGTAATAAGCAACGAGATATAGAAAATAAAAGACCGGCGGCTTAGGGGTAGGCCGCCGGTCGTCATTTTCAGACGAAGCCGATTTCCGAAAACTTGAAAACGCCTCCGCACGCGGGAACGCACATCAGCAGGAAATTTCGCAAAGCGGGAAAACCGGAAAACAAAAAAGCGCCGCGGGAACGGCGCTTTGTCGGGAAACGATTCTCAAAAAAGAATCATTTCATCAGCAACATGTTGCGGGCACGCTTGATGGCGGCCGTCACATGGCGCTGCTGCTTAGCGGTCAGCCCCGTAATGCGGCGCGGCAAGATTTTACCGGTTTCAGTGACAAAACGGGAAAGAGCTTCAACGTCCGTAAAATCGAAATCCAACGGAGTTTTAGAATGTTGCTGAGTGTTTTCCATAACTTTTTTTCGTGAACGCCGATTAACTCATTTTTACGGAGAAGAAGCAAGTATTATTTTTCATGATTTTTTCGGGCATAGAAAAGGAATTCGACGTTCCCGTCGCCGCCGCGAATAGGAGATTCGCACAGCCCGGCGAGCTCGAAGCCCGAGAGCTCTTTCTTTGCGAAATCCAAGATGTCTGCGACGACGCGTTCGCGGATGCTCGCTTCCTTGAGAACGCCCGATGTCCGAGAAATCTCTTCGCGCGTAGCCTCGAACTGCGGCTTGATCAGCATAACGAGCGCCCCGCCCTCCTCTACTCTGTTCCACACGGGAACGAGAACCAGTTTGAGAGAAATGAACGAAAGATCGCCGACCACGAGATCGTAGCGTTCCCGCGGCAACTGCACAGAATCAAGCAGACGCGCGTTGACTTTTTCCAAATTGAGCACACGGGGATCGGCTCGAAGTCTGGCATGAAGCTGCCCATGACCGACGTCTACGCACGTAACCGCCGCCGCACCGTTTTGAAGCAGACAATCCGTAAAACCGCCGGTGCTTGCGCCGACATCCAACGCGAAGAGCCCCGCAACGGGAACGGAAAAACGCTCGATGGCTCCCGCGAGTTTTTCTCCGCCTCGAGAAACGAAGCGAGGCGGAGTTTCGACGAAAAGCTCGGTATTCTCCGGAAGCATCTGCGAAGGCTTGGACACGAGCGAATCCGGACCGCTACGAACCTTTCCCGCCATAATCAAAATTTTTGCCTGCGAACGCGATTCCGCTTTTCCGAGCCGAAAAAGAAGCTCGTCCGCTCGGATTTTTTTCACCGAATTCATTGCTGCGCCCCCTCCCCGTTATCGTTCCCGCCGGCGGAAAGAGCGCGAGAAGCGACAAAAATTTCGGAAACATTCAGCGGGACGGGAAATCCGTTTTCCACAATGCAACGGACGCTACCCGAAGCCGAATCGGAGGCACGAAAAAACGCTTTTAGCACAAAATTCGACGGGAACGCGGACTCCTCTCCGTCATCGAAAATAAACGAGGAAGCAGGCACGAGCGTGCCGTCCGGAGAAAGCAATGAAAACCGCACCTTTTCGAGAAATCCCTGTTCGGAAACATTTGAATCCACCCCGGCGAAAACAAAACGCACGCAGTCAAATTCCCGTTTCCCGGAGACGAGAAGCGGCAAGGCAACGCGAGTTTCTCCGGGCGCGAAAACGATGTCCTTGACCGCTTCGGTAAAGACAAGCGGAGCCTGCGACGACGATGTTTCTTCAAAATCCCGCGCCGGCGTTTCGCCGCGATCAGAATTAAGTATGCTCCAACACACGGCTGAGACCACAGCCACCGCAAAAAATACGAACACGCTTTTCGGCAGTTTTTTGAACCTGTCGATGATAAAAGCCGCCAACGCGGCAAGACACAAAATGAGAATCAAGCTCTCCGGAGTCATGAACGAAAGCATTTGAGAAAAATTAAAGAAACGCAAACGTCTTTGTCGTTTTTTCACTCACCGAAAATGATGTCGAGCGTCCTTATCAGATTTTTTCCCGGAACGATTTTCGCATCTTTTTTCTCGAGCATTTTTGCGGAAAACGACTTTTGAATATAATTTTCATATACATTTATGATTTCAATGTCGGAACTAAATTTGTCCGAATCCGCCACGGGAACGAATTTCACCGGGAAACCGCTCCAAGAAAAGGAAACCTTCCACCCCTCCGGTTTTTTGATAGCGTTCCCGCAAAGGAATCCCGGAGAAAATCTCAAAATTTCGGGAACGGTTTCGGTTCTGACAAAGACTTCGAATGCAGGAGAAATCTCGGATTTCATCCACGCGGAAAAATCGTCGAAACGCGAGAACGATGCGAAAAAAATCAACGGATCCGTTCCCGTCAGATTCATTCCGTTCCAAAACGCATGAAGATTTTTATCCCACGCCGGGAAAGTCTTGTCATACCAGCGAGTAAAAGATTCTTCTCCCAAACGAACACCGACTTCAAAATGAAGATGCTCCGTTCCCGGAGGGAAATCATACACGGAAGAAGACCGTCCCAAAACCCCAAGCTCAACGCCGGCAGAAATTTCTTTCCCTTCTGAAATATCGGCGCTCACAAAGTTTAAATGCGCATACAGCGTATAGAAAAGAATCCCGCCGCTAAAATGCTCGAGCACGACATACCTGCCGTATGAGCCGTTATTTTCACGGCAAACATGCGCAACCGTTCCCGGGAACACCGAAAAGACTTTGTCCGACGGCATTCCGACTTCGTCACGAGAAAAAGCACGGATGTCCAGTCCCTCATGAAAACGAGTACCGCCGTTCCGGGTCATTCCGAACATCGCAGACTCCGTTGTCCCGGACGATGCCGGTTGCACATAGTCTTTCAGCTCCGCACAGTTTTTAGGGAAAGACTTCCCGGTCGGAGAATGCAGCTCCGCTGCAAAAGAAAATGTCGGAATCGATAACGATCCCGACACCAGAAAAAGGATTAGAGGAACAGCCCTCATACATTTTCCTTATATTCTCTGAATTCCAAAATAAAACTGTTCAGATCGAAACAGAGATCTTCCAACTGGCGGCGCAATTGCTCGCCCGTCGCTGTTGTCATAATGAAGAAAAACAGATCGTTTCTGGTAAAATCCCGCTTAATCGTGCAGAAACCCAAGGGCTTACCGTCCGCAACGAGAATAAGCCGCCGCCCTTCTCCGCTGACCGAAATCTGCCGCAACCTAAGGGCAAATTCATCTTTGATTCGGAAAAAAAGACCGGGAACGGAACGATTGAACGTCTCGTCGTATTTTTCATGCACGAGACAATCTGAAAAAGCATCAATGTTAAAGACGGGTTCACGCCCTACCCTAACCTCCTTGTCAACAACAGGCAGAACAAAGGAACGTTGAAGTTCAAAAGAGCCTCCCTTTGCAGGTGATTCAAGGTAAAGCGCCACATAATGTTCCGGCGGTTTCGGAGAACACGCACACAGAAACGCGAAAAAAGAAAAGACAATGAATGTAATCAGATTTCTCATAACAAAAACTCAAGACAGCATTTCAAGAACATTATCCACGAAAGTCAAATCTTCCGGTTTTAGCTCTTTGCCCGAAACTAAAAATTCCCTCTTCGTTTTGACATGAACGTATTTTATGAAATTCTCGGCATTTTTCCCGCAAGAACGCAAAATTCTCTTTCTTTCAAGAAAAAGAGCAAAAATTTGTTTGAGTATCTCTTTTTTCTCATCAGAATCTCCCTCAAAGAGGGAAAAAAAGAACTCTTCTCTGTTAATGGATGCCTGATTTGACTCAGGGTTTTCGGAATTCCGCGAAGAAATCACCCTCCGCCACTTACCAAGGAGATGTCCGGGAAAGTCAAGACCGCCTATATTACGTTCTATAACATCAAGACGTGAAAGATTTCCGTGTTCATCTCCAAAAACCATACAGATGACGGAATCGCCTTCGCGAAAAGGCTCACCGCTAACGGCACAACGCGAAGAAATTGACTTTATACTCCACTCCATTGAGCAGAGAGTCAAACGGCTGTCCGGTTTTCAGGCAAGTAAATATGAAAAGTTCCACGTGGAACTTTTCAATTTTTACCTTTACGCCGCAGGTTTACCATAAGAAGAGCAACGTCTGAAGGATTGACGCCGCTTATTCTTTCCGCCTGTGCCAAATTCGCGGGTTTCACACTTATGAGTTTCTGTCGGGATTCGGTACGCAATCCTAAAACTGATTCATAATCGAAATCGACAGGAATGGAAATTTTTTCCAAATCTTTCATTCTTTCTACGGACTTCATTTCACGTAGCAGATATCCTCTATAGCGCACGCGATACAAAACTTCTTCCCTAACAGCGATATCCGAGGAAAGAAAATCTGCCGGAAGATCTAAGGGTAGGGCAGAGATATCTTTTCTTAAAACATCGCCGATAATTCCACCCTTGATTGTTAATTTTTCAAACATTTCACACCAATAATCCACCCGTTGGGCTTTCCGACGTATTCTTTTCATGCGAAAATCGTCGACAAGACCTATGCTTGCAGCTTTTTCAGAAAGCCGAAGCTCCGCGCTCCCATGATTAAAGAGAAGTCGATATTCAGCGCGACTGGTGAACATGCGGTAAGGCTCTTGAGTTCCCTTTGTCACAAGGTCGTCCACGAGAACACCTCCATAACCTTCCGATCGCCCCACTATCAATTCCGGAAACCCGAGGACCCTCGCTGCCGCGTTTGCTCCGGCAATAAGTCCTTGAATCGCCGCTTCCTCATATCCGGACGTTCCGTTAATTTGCCCGGCGAAGAAAAGGTTTTCGACTTTTTTTGTTTCAAGAGAAGGCAATAACTGAACGGGCGGACAATAATCGTACTCTATAGCATACGCCGGACGCAAAACCGCAGAATTTCTTAACGCGGGAACGCTGCGTATCATTTCCAACTGAACAGGAAAGGGCAGGGAGGTAGAAAAACCGTTTACATACCATTCATCAGAAAATCGGCTTTCCGGCTCAAGAAATAGCCTGTGGGTTTCCTTTTCCGGGAATCTGACGAATTTATCCTCGATGCTCGGACAATAGCGCGCTCCTACACCATGGATCAATCCGGAATACAATGGGGAAAATCCTATATTATCCTTAACCAAAGAACCTGTATTTTTCCCTGTATCAGTGAGCCAACATGAACATTGATTCGTTCCCGGAATCCATCCCGGAATCTTTTTGCCGTTCTGTTCCACGTGGAACAGATTTTCACAATCTCTTGTATCGTAGAACGCGAAGAAAACCGGATTCTCGTCGCCTTTCTGCTCTTCACACTCAGAAAAATCAATAGTACTTCCCAAAATTCTTGCCGGAGTTCCCGTTTTCAAACGATCAACCGTAAGTCCGACTTCACGAAAACTATCCGACAAGGTTTCCGAGTTAAAATCTCCAAGACGTCCGCCAAAATTAACGTTAGTTCCTACAAACATTTTTCCCTTGAGAAACGTTCCCGTAGTGACGACTACGGTTTTCCCGTAAAAACTTACGCCTATAGAAGTTTTAACGCCTACAACTTTACCGTTTTTAAAAATCAAACCGGTAACCACTGCCTGAAAAAGTGTAAGATTTTCAGCAGATTCGCAAACATACTTCATTCGAGCCGAGTACACGAGCTTATCACACTGTGCTCGAGGGGATTGCACCGCCGGTCCTTTAGATGCATTAAGTACTCTGAATTGAATTGCAGTGAAGTCGGCACAAACTCCCATTTCTCCGCCCATAGCGTCGATTTCTCTAACTATATGTCCTTTTGCCTGTCCTCCTATAGCCGGATTGCAACTCATCTTTGCAATCGTATCAAGATTCCCTGTGAGTAATAGCGTGTCCGCACCCATTCGTGCCGATGCCGATGCGGCCTCAACTCCGGCATGTCCGGCGCCGACCACAATGACGTCGTAAGGAGACGTTTCAGAAATTCTTATTTCTTTTTTCATTTTCCGATGCAAAATGAAGAAAACACTTTATCCAAAACTTTCTCGTTATCGAATTTTCCCAATATTTCAGAGAGTTCTTCCAAAGCATTCCTCAGTTTTACTGAAACAAATTCCGCAGAAACCGTTCCCGCAAGTTCTGCCGCCTCAAATAATTCAGCTTTCGCTTTTCTTATAGCTTCTGCGTGACGCACTGAAACTACGAGAATGTCTTCTACAGGAACAATTTTTTTACTTTCAAGTATTTCTAAAAGCTTATTCTTGAATATTTCTGAAGAAGCCGAATCCAATAAAGACAAGGAAACTCTAGAAAACTCCGGCATAAATTCATTTGTATTAAAAAAAGACTTTTTGTCATTTTTATTAAAAACAATTAATGTGTTTTCAGAAGACATTTTGTTTTTTAGAACCTCGGAAAGAGTAGGGGGAGGCTCTGAAACGTCCACAACGAAAACAAGAAAATCAGCATTTTCAACGCACTCGGAGGTTCTTTTGATTCCAGATTTTTCGATTTCAGAATCTGCATCGTCGCGAACGCCTGCCGTATCAATAAGACGAATTGTGTGAGAACCGATGCAGACGGTTTCACTAATAAAATCACGTGTCGTTCCCGCTTCCGAACTGACTAAAGCTCTTTCCGTTCCCAATACGGCATTCATGAGAGAAGATTTCCCCGCATTAGGTGCTCCGAAAATCACTACATTCACGCCTTCATGAACTCTTGAAGAGTAACGTGAAGTTTCTTCTGTCTTCTTCAGATCGAAAATCAGGTCTGAAATTTTTTTTCTAAATTCTTCCGTATCTTGTTCGGGAATTTCCTCTTCGGAAAAATCTATCTGAGTTTCCGTTTCCGCTAAAAGATTTAATATTTCATCATTCCAAACGGAAATTCTCCGTCCGAGTTCTCCCGATAGTAATTTTCTGGCGGCTTCATAAGATCTTTCTGAATTAGCAGTAATCACATCTGAAACAGCTTCTGCCTGGCTTAAATCCATCTTCCCGTTGAGAAACGCTCTCCTTGTGAACTCTCCAGGTTGAGCCATTTGACACCCGCGTGCTAATAAATCTTCTATTATTCTTCTACAAATAAACGGATTTCCATGGCAACAAAGCTCAAGAGAATCTTCTCCGGTATAGGAAGACGGTCCCACGAAAAATGTCCACATACATTC
>CAVEBA010000075.1:0-8494 GCA_963613695.1 Sphaerochaetaceae bacterium | reverse complement strand
GCCTTAATCTTTAAGCTTTCTGTCCCAGCGGGCAACGGGGCTTGATTTGTTTGAAGAAGTCGTTGCCTTTGTCGTCCACGAGAATGAACGCGGGGAAGTTTTCGACTTCGATTTTCCAAATTGCTTCCATGCCGAGCTCGGGATATTCGACACATTCGATCGACTTGATGTTGTTCTGCGCGAGAATTGCCGCGGGACCGCCGATTGAGCCGAGGTAAAATCCGCCGTGCGCCTTGCACGCGTCCGTCACCTGTTGGCTACGATTGCCTTTTGCGAGCATGATGAGCGAGCCGCCGTGTTCTTGGAAGAGCCCGACGTAAGAATCCATGCGCCCGGCGGTCGTCGGCCCCATCGAACCGCACGCCATTCCCGCGGGTGTTTTTGCCGGTCCCGCGTAGTAGATCGGGTGATCTTTCACGTATTGCGGAAGATCTTCGCCGCGGTCGAGACGTTCTTTCAGCTTCGCGTGCGCGATATCGCGTCCGACAATGATTGTGCCGTTGAGCGAAAGACGCGTTGCGACGGGATATTTCGAAAGCTCTTTCAAAATTTCCGGCATCGGGCGGTTGAGATCGATGCGAACGGCATCGCCCTCGCCGGCGTTGCGCAGTTCTTCGGGAATGAGCGAGCCCGGATTGTCGTCGAGTTTTTCGATCCAGATTCCGTCTTTATTGATTTTGCATTTGATGTTGCGGTCGGCGGAGCAGGAAACGCCCATGCCGACGGGGCAACTTGCGCCGTGGCGCGGCAAGCGAACGATACGCACGTCGTGCGCGAGATATTTGCCGCCGAATTGTGCGCCGAGCCCGATGCGATGCGCTTCTTCGAGCACTTGTTTTTCCAACTCGATGTCGCGAAACGCGCGTCCGAGCTCGTTCCCGCTTGTCGGGAGTTCGTCGTAATAGTGCGTCGAGGCGAGTTTGACCGTGAGCAGATTTTTTTCTGCGGACGTTCCTCCGATGCAAAATGCAACGTGATACGGCGGGCACGCGGCGGTGCCGAGCGTTTTCATTTTTTCGACGAGGAAAGGCACGAGCGTCTTCGGGTTGAGCAGCGCTTTCGTTTCCTGATAAAGGTAAGTTTTATTTGCGCTCCCGCCGCCTTTCGTGACGCAGAGGAATTTGTATTCCATGCCCTCGGTCGCTTCGAGATCGATTTGCGCGGGAAGATTGCACTTCGTGTTCACTTCATCATACATCGTGAGCGGCGCGTTCTGCGAGTAGCGCAGATTTTCCTCCGTGTAAGTTTTGTAAACGCCGAGCGAAAGCGCTTCCTCGTCGCAAAATCCCGTCCAAACCTGCTGACCTTTTTCGCCGTGAATAATCGCCGTTCCCGTGTCCTGACAAATCGGGAGCTTGCCCTTGCAGGCGACTTCCGCGTTGCGCAGAAACGTGAGCGCAACGTATTTGTCGTTTTCGCTCGCTTCGGGATCGCGGAGAATCTTGGCGACCTGCTCGTTGTGCGAACGGCGAAGCATAAACGACACGTCGCGAAACGCCGCGTTCGCCATCGCCGTGAGACCTTCCTTGGCGATTTTGAGGACGGGAACGCCCTCGAATTCGCTCACGGAAACATAATCTTTCGTGAGCAGATAATACTCGGTTTTGTCTTCGCCGAGCGGGAACGGATGCTGATATTTGAAGGGAGGAACGTTTGCCATAAGTGGAGGAAATCCTAACGCCGCCGCCGCCGAGATTAAAGCATTGTTTTCGAAAAACATAAAAATGCTTGCGCTCCCGCGAAAAAAAAATCAGACTCTGCTCCGCTTTTCGTTCATACGAAGAGTCTCGAACGGGGCGCTAGCTCAACGGTAGAGCAGTTGCCTTTTAAGCAATTGGTTCGGGGTTCGAATCCCCGGCGCCCTACCATTCGAAAAACGTCCGCGATGCCGCTTCGGTTTCGCGGACATTTTTTTTGCGAAAAAAAAACGTTCCCGCCGTCGCTGAAAATTCAGCGTCAGTCGTCGACCAAACCGTCGCGCACGAGAAGCGCCTGCGGATCGGGCGCGCGCCCCATGAAGTCGCGAAAAAGCGTTTCCGCGGGAGCGGCGTTCCCGCGCGCGAGAATTTTTTCGCGAAATTCGCGTCCGGTTTTCGGATTGAGAACGCCCTCGCGCAGAAACCGCGTAAAGCAGTCCGCCTCGAGCATTTCCGCCCATTTGTAGGAATAGTAACCTGCCGCGTAGCCGGTCGGCTCGGAGAACAGATGCAGAAATTTTCGCAGATTCGAAACCTGCGGGAACGCCGTCGGCACAAGGTAATCGGCGAGAGTTTCGTTCAGGTATTTTTCGAAATCGCAGTCCTTGAATTTTTCCGTTTCGCAGTGAAAATCGAGATCTGTTTTTCCGAAAGAAAGCTGACGCACGGCGAAATTTGCGGCGCGGAAACGTTGCGCGCTCAAAAGTTTTTCGAGAAGCTCGCGCGGGAGCGGCTCGCCCGTTTCAAAATGCCGCGCAAAAAGCCCGAGCGATTCCGGACGGCGGCACCAATTTTCCATAATCTGCGACGGCAGCTCGACGAAATCCCACGCGACGTTCGTTCCCGCGAGCTCGGGAATTTCGACCTCGCTGAGCACATGATGCAACAGGTGCCCGAACTCGTGGAAGATCGTTACGACTTCGTCAAAATTCAACAGCGCGGGCTTGCCGTCCACGGACGGCGAAAGATTTCCGCAGATGAGCCCGAGGTGCGCGGGAACGCCCTCGCCGCGCGTTTCGAGAAAATTCATCCACGCGCCGGCGCGCTTCGTTTCGCGCGGATGCCAGTCGGCGTAAAATGCGCCGAGCCGTTTTTCGCCGTCGAAAACTTCGTAGGTTTTCACCTCGGCGTGCCACACGGGAACGCCGGTTTTTTCGACGATGCGAATGCCGTAAAGCCGCTCCGCAACGGCAAACGCGCCCGCAATGACGGCGTTCACTTCAAAATACGGACGCAACGCTTCCTCGTCGAAATCGTAGCGTTCCCGCCGCAGTTTTTCCGCCCAAAAACCGACTGCCCACGGCGCGAGCTTTCCCGTTGCCGCCGCCGTCGCATCGCCGCGTTCCCGCGCAAAAGCGACGAGCTCTGCGTTTTCTTTTTCGAAAAATTTTCCGATGCGCGCGCGCATGTCTTCGACGAAACGCCGCGCGTTTTCTCCGCTTTTTGCCATGCGGCGCGAAGTCGCGTAATCCGCAAAATTTGCAAAGCCGAGCAGTTTCGCTTTTTCGTCGCGCAAGGCGAGAATTTCGCGAATGTTTTCCGTGTTGTCGAACGCGCCGCCGGCGTTTGCGACCGCGTTTGACGCTTCCCAAAACTCGCGGCGCAACGCATCGTTTTCCGCGTATTGCATCACGGGAACGAACGACGGCGCGTGCAGCGTGAAACGAAATTCGCCCTCGCGCCCTTTCGCTTTGGCGGACGCGGCGGCAGCAGCGAGCGCGCTCGCGGGAACGCCGGCGAGCAACGTTTCGTCCGCGACGAATTTTTCCCACGCGTTCGTGGAGTCGAGCACGTTTTCGCCGAACTTCGTCGTCAACGCCGCAAGCCGCGCATTGATTTCCGCGAGGCGCGCTTTTTTCGGCTCGGAAAGCTCCGCGCCGTTTTCGCGAAAATCGGCGAGCGTTTCTTCGAGAAAACGCTGTTGCGTCGCGTTGAGCGTTCCCGCGGGAACGGCGTCCGCCGCCGCGCGAATTTTTTCCCAAAGTTGCGCATCGAGCGTAAGCGATGAAAAAAACTCCGTGATGCGCGGGAGCACGGCGTTGTAGGCTTCGCGCAGAGCCGGCGTGTTTTCGACGCTTTCGAGATGGCACACGCGCCCCCACGCGCGGGAAAGCTCACGCGTAGCGCGAGCAAAGCCGAGAAGCGTCGCATCGAAAGAAATTTCCTCCGGACGCTGAGCGCGGATTTTTTCGACGTTCCCGCGCGCGCGTTCGAGCGCAAATTCAACATCGGGCACAATGTGCTCGGGCGTGAGCGAAGTCCAATCGACGTAAAAATCTTCGGAAAGAAACGGATGAATCATTGTTTGGAAAAATTAGGAATTAGGAATTAGGAATTAAGAATTAGGAATTAGAAATTAGGAAGAAGCCTTTTTCATTTCTAATTTCTCATTTCTAATTCCCTTTAATCTTTTCCCTTTCGCGTAGGGTTTGCTTGCGGCGGGACGCGCGGCGGCGCCTTTTTTCAGCAAGGCGATTTGGTCGCGCAGGAGCGCGGCTTTTTCAAATTCGAGACGATCGGCGGCGGCGAGCATTTCCTCTTCGAGCTCGGCGAGAACGGCGGCGACATCTTCGTCCGATGCGCCCTCCGCCGCCATGAGCGCCGTTCCCGCGCCGTCTTCTTCGGCGGGCGGCAACAGGCTTTCCTGCACGGCTCGACGCACGCCGCGCGGCGTGATTCCGTGTTCGGCGTTGTATTCCGTTTGGCGTTCCCGCCGCAGTCGCGAAATTGCGATTGCGCGAGCGAGCGAATGCGTCATCACATCGGCGTAAAGAAGCACGCGTCCGTTTTCGTGGCGCGCAGCGCGTCCCGCCGTCTGAATGATTGACGTTTCACTGCGGAGAAAACCCTCTTTGTCCGCGTCGAGAATGATGACGAGCGCCGCCTCGGGAATGTCCAACCCCTCGCGCAAAAGATTGACGCCGATAAGCACGTCAAACGCGCCGCGGCGCAAGCGCCGCAAAATTTCCACGCGCTCGATTGCGTCGATGTCGGAATGCAAATATTCGGCGCGCATGCCGCGTTCCCGCATAAATTCGCAGAGATCTTCGCTCATGCGCTTGGTGAGCGTGGTAACGAGCACGCGTTCTCCGCGCTCTACGGCGAGCGTCGCTTCGTGAATCGCGTCCTCGACCTGTCCTTTAATCGGGCGCACTTCCATCACGGGATCGAGCAATCCCGTCGGACGAATAATTTGCTCGGCGACGACGGCGGAATGCTCGAGTTCGAACGCCGCCGGCGTTGCGGAAACAAACACGGTCTGCTTCACGAGCGACTGAAATTCCTCCGGACGCAACGGGCGATTTTCCATCGCGCTCGGCAGCCGAAAACCGAATTCCACAAGGCGCGCCTTGCGGGAACGGTCGCCGTTGGACATTCCGTAAATTTGCGGGAGCGTGACGTGCGATTCGTCGATGAAGACGAGAAAATCTTTCGGAAAAAAATCGATGAGACACCACGGACGCTGTTCCGGCGTGCGCCCGCCGAGGTGCATGGAATAATTTTCGATGCCGAAGCAAAAACCCGTTTCGCGCAACATTTCGAGATCGTTTTCCGTGCGCATGCGAATGCGTTGCGCTTCGAGCAATTTTCCCTCGCGCTCAAATTTTGCGACCTGCGCTTCGAGCTCGGCGCGGATTTTCACGATTGCCGCTTCGATGCGATCCTGCGGCGTAACGTATTGATTCGACGGATACAGATCGAATTTTTCCAAACGCGTTCCCGCGCGTCCCGTCAGCGGATCGAGCCGGCGAATGGATTCGATTTCATCATCGAAAAGCGAAATGCGAATTGCCGTTTCGCGGTCGGCGGGAAAAACGTCGATCGTATCGCCGCGCACGCGAAACGTGCCGCGCTCGAATTCGACATCGCTGCGGCGATAGAGCGAACGCACGAAGCGCTCGAGCAACGCATCGCGGCGCGTCTTCATCCCGACTTCGAGCGGGATCATCATTTCGTTAAAGTCATCCGGCGAGCTCGAACCGTAAATGCACGAAACGGACGCAATCACGATGACGTCGCGGCGGGAAAGCAACGCGCTCGCCGCGGCAATGCGCAAGCGTTCGAGATCGTCGTTCACGGCGGAGTCTTTTTCGATATAAGTATCCGTCGCGGGAACGTAGGCTTCGGGCTGATAATAGTCGTAGTAGCTGATGAAATATTCGACGGCGTTTTCGGGGAAAAAATGTTTGAACTCGGAGTAAAGTTGCGCGGCGAGCGTTTTGTTGTGCGAAATGATGAGCGTCGGACGTTGCAGTCGCGCGATGACGTTTGCCATCGTGAACGTTTTCCCCGAGCCGGTAACGCCGAGCAACGTTTGCCAACGATTTCCCGCGCGCACGCTGCGCTCGAGCAAATCAATCGCCTGCGGCTGATCGCCCGTCGGCGGAAATTCCGAGACGAGCTTAAACGGCTTGCAGCTGCGTTCGTGTTCCATGGTTTCAGGCGTTCCCGCGGTGCGGCGTTTCAACATTCCGTGCGCGCGAAAACGGACGCGGCGGGCTGATCCTTGCCTTTTTTTCCGATGCGTTTGAGAAAACTCCAACCGGCGGGAACGCGAGGTTCGAAGCCGGCGGGCGTTTCGAGAATCAATCGTGCGTCCGCGCCGGCGAATGCGGCGAGTTTTTCCGTGAACGCCGCGCTCGCTTCATCGTTCCACAATGCCCACGGCGGATCGCAGAAAATGAGATCGGCGGCGGGAAGATCCGGCGGGAACGGCCTTGCGCCGAGCAAATCCGCAGAAAGAAAACGCACGGCGGGAACGTCGGCGCCGCCGGCGACGAGAGATTTTTTGAGCGCTTCAAAATTTTTTTTCTGCGCGACGATTGCCGCCGGATTTTTGTCCGCGAGCACGGCGGACGCGGCTCCGCGCGAAAGCGCTTCCCACGAATACGCGCCCGTTCCCGCGAAACAATCGAGCACAACGGCGCCGGCGACCCGCGCGCCGAGCGATGAAAAAACTGCCTCGCGCAGATAATCCGTCGCGGGGCGGATTTCTCCTCGCGTCGGAAGCGTCAGCGGAATTCCCCGCGCCAAACCTCCGGTGATTCTCATTTTTTTGTTCGGGAAAAAGTTTTGCGGATTTAGGAATGTTCGCGGAGTTTTCCGAGAAGCCATTCGGCGGCATTGGGCGTTCCCGCGCGCGGGCGAAGCAACTCGAGCAAATCCTCGCGATCCCGCTGCATCGTTTCAGAAATTTTCGGATCGTCGAAACACGCGGAAAGCCTCGCCGCGAGTTTTTCCGGCGTAGCGTTGTTTTGCAAAAATTCCGGATAAACTTCGCGGTCGAGCAGAATGTTTGCCATGCCGAGATATTTGATGCGATCGCCGACCCACCAACGCCCGAGCGCCCACGTGAGCGGATTCGCGCGGTAGAGAATCGCGCCGGGAACGCCGGCGAGCGAACACGTGCGCGACATCGTTCCCGAGCTCATCAACACTGCGCTCGCGGGTTGTTGCGTTTTCGCGACGGAGTCCACGGAAACAAGCTCGATCCCGCGCGCGCCCGCCGGAAATTCCGCAAGCATTTTTCTCAAAAGCCCGAAAACCGGCTCGCCCGGGTGAAGAACGACGGCGCGTTTGTCCGGATGCGTTTCGCAAAAAATTTTCCACGCGCCGAGAAGAACCGGGAATATCCGAGCGACGGGCTTCGGTCGGCTTCCGGGCAGAAGCAACACCGGCGCGTCCGCATCGTATTTCACGGGAAGCACGTGGCTCGGCTCGGCAAAGGGATCGCCCACAAAATGAACATCGAGCGAAGTGTCCGCGTAGCATTTCGTTTCAAACGGAAAAAGAACTCCGAGCGAATCGAGAACTTTTTCCATTTCAAAACGCCGGTGAGATTTCCACGCCCAAATCTGCGGGGACACATAGTGAAAAAGCGCAATGTCGCCGCCGCCTTTTCGCGAAAGCCGTTCCCGCGTCAGCGCTTTCGCAAGGCGCAAATTCATTCCGGGAAAATCCGTGAAACAAATCGCGCGCGGACGATAGCGGCGCACCCAATCGAGAATTCCGGAAAACAGTTTTTTGTAAAAGGAAAGATTGGAAACGACTTCCGTGAAACCGACGGCGGAAAACGTCGTCATGTCAAAAAGCAAATGCGCTCCCGCCGCCTGCATGTCGTGCCCGCCGAAGGCTTCGATTTTGAGCGAGGGATCTTTCGCGAGCATTTTTTCGATGACGCCGGCGGAAAGCTCGTCGCCCGAGTGTTCTCCCGCGATGAAAAGCAAGTCGGGGCGACCGTCGCTCGCGGGCGGCGGGAACGCGTTCGGCAATTCGGGCATGGAATTTCTCATCGCCGCAAGCGTAAGACGGCACGGCGTTCCCGTAAACGGTTTTTTGCTCCGCGCGTCATTCTTTGCTTTAAGCCGCGGGCTTCGGGCTTTAAGCTCTGCGAAATTTTCAGAATTTTTATGGACGCTTCCAAAGAACGTATTCGACTGCAAAAATTTTTGTCGCAAGCGGAAATCTGTTCCCGCCGAGCCGCGGAAAAACTGATTTCCGACGGAGAAATTACCGTGAACGGGCACGTCGCGGAGCTCGGGCAAAGCGTCGTTCCCGGCGAGGACGACGTGCGGTTGAACGGTAAAAAAATCACGCTCGAAACGCGTTCCCGCATCGTGCTCATGATGAATAAACCGCGCGGCTACGTTTGCACGAATCTCGATCCCTACGATGCGCAGACGGTGTTTTCGCTCATTCCGCCGGAATACGCATCGCACAAACTTTTTTGCGTCGGGCGGCTCGACAAAGACAGCGAGGGACTTCTGCTCATCACCAACGACGGAGACCTCGCAAAC
>CAVEBA010000074.1:0-8538 GCA_963613695.1 Sphaerochaetaceae bacterium | reverse complement strand
CTGGTGAACTGGTCAACTGGTTGACTGGTGAAGTGTGATTTTTGCCTGCGGCAAAAATTCGGTGTGAACTATTCACTATTTCATTATTCGCTATTAATTTTTTTTTCGCCAACGGCGAAACAAAAAGACGTTCCCGTGATTTCTCGCGGGAACGCCTTTTTTGTTTTTCGGATTTTGAAAAATCCGGAGCTTAGAACGAAGCCTTGTCGAGGAGATCTCCGAGGGAGCCGAAGCCCTTGTCGTCGGAGGAAGACGTCGTCGTGCCCTGCGGAGCGGAGCTGCGGTCGCCGGCGTTCCCGCGAATGCGGTCGTAGGCGCGGATTTCCGCTTGAAGCTGCGCGGAATCGTAGTTCGCCGCCTTGATGGAGAGACCGATGCGGCGGTCTTCCTTGTCGATTTTGATGACGCGGGCGGAAACTTCCTGTCCGACTTTGAGCACGTCCTTGATTTTGTCAACGTGTTCTTCGCCGATTTGGGAGATGTGGACGAGACCGTCGATCGCGTCTTCGAGTTCGACGAACGCGCCGAACGCGGTGATCTTGGTGACCTTGCCGGTAACGATATCGCCGATGTGGAATTTGCGGTCGATTTCGGACCACGGATCTTCGTGCGTCTGCTTCATGCCGAGAGCGATGCGCAGGCGGTCGACATCGACATCGAGCACGATGGCTTCGATTTCGTCGCCCTTCTTGAGCATTTCGCCCGGATGATTGATGCGGCGCGTCCAGCTCATATCGGAAACGTGCACCATGCCGTCGATTCCTTCTTCGAGTTCGACAAATGCGCCGAACGCCGTGAGGTTGCGCACCTTGCCGTGAACGCGAGCGCCCACCGGGTAGTTGTGGCGAACCATGTCCCACGGATTGGGTTCGAGCTGGCGAATGCCGAGGGAAATTTTCTGCTCTTCCTTGTTGATGCCGAGAATGACGGCGTCCACTTCCTGGCCGATTTTGAGAACGTCGCTCGGCTTGGCAATGCGCTTCGTCCACGAAAGCTCGGTAACGTGCACGAGCCCTTCGACGCCCTGTTCGATTTCAACGAACGCGCCGTATTGAACGAGGTTGACGACCTTGCCGTGCACTTTCGCGCCGACCGGGTATTTCTTTTCAATGGATTCCCACGGGTTCGCCGTGCACTGCTTGAGACCGAGAGAAACGCGTTCCCGCTCGCGATCGACTTCGATAATCATGACGTTGATTTCTTCGCCGATGGAGAGAACTTCCCGCGGATGCGAAATGCGACCCCAGCTCATGTCGGTGATGTGGAGAAGACCGTCGAGACCGTCGAGATCGATGAACGCGCCGTAATCGGTGAGGTTCTTGACGATCCCGCGGCGGATATCGCCGGGCTTGATTTCGTCGAGAAGCGCGCGGCGTTTTTCGTTGCGCTGTTCTTCGATGAGCTCGCGGCGGGAAATGACGATGTTCTTGCGGTCGAGATTGATTTTCAGGACCTTGAAGTCATACGTCTGACCGATGTATTGGTCGAGATTCTTCGGCGGCTGAACGTCGATTTGCGAAGCCGGCAGGAACGCGTCGATACCCATCGAAACGATGAGTCCGCCTTTGACTTTCGCTTTGACGCGACCGGGCATGACGGAGCCTTCTTTGCATTCGGCGACGATCGTCTCCCAGTTCTTTTTCTGCTGCGCCTTGTCATAGGAAATGACGGGAGCGCCGTTGCGGTCTTCTGTTTTTTCGAGATAGACTTCGATCTCGTCGCCGATCTGAATTTCAGAAATATCGGCGAATTCGCTTGCGGGAACGACACCTTCGGATTTTCCGCCGATATCGACGACGACGTCGTTCTGGCGAATTTCGATGACCGTGCCCTTGATGACGGAGCCCGGCGTGAGGGGACCGAAGCTGCTTTCTGCGAGCAGCTGTTCCATTACGGATGACATTGGATTTATTTGACTTTCTTGTATCTGCGAAAACTTGGCGTTCCCGCAGGGTTGACTGTTGTTTTCTCTTTCCGATCCGACACCGTGCCGAACCTGTGAAGAAAGAGAAACGGCAAGAATGGGCATTTTCTTCGCCGAATGCAAACGGAAAACTTGCGTGCGCGGTGCGCGCGAGGGAAGACTGGTTGACTGGTCTACTGGTGGACTGGTGAAGTGTAATTTTTGCCGCAGGCAAAAAACAGATTTCCCCAGTCATCCAGCTACCAGTTCACCAGTTCTCCGGTTTCCCAGTCAACCAGTCCTCCGCGCATCAACGCACTTGCGGCACGATGACGCCGTCGCGATACACGCAACGCGTAACGGCGTAAACGACGTCGAGTTTCGCGGGAACGCTTCGGCGCGGGATAAACCAGTATTGGCGGACGCCGGGGCGAACGTTCACGATGCTTTCCGGGAAAAGCTCTTCGCCGCCGTCGGTTCGCACGCGAAACGGCGCCCAGAAAAATTCGGCATCGGGCGCGGCGCTCTGTTCGATTTCGAGAACGACCGCCGGGATTTTATTGTTCAGAAGCCGAAAATAATCGGCTTGGCAAAAGGCACGAATTTTCGCGCGCGTTTTTCCGGAGGAAACGGTTTCCGGGAGCACGGAATCATTTTTGCCGACGTGCAACGGCGGGAACGCGCGGCAATCTTCCGGGAAATAAACGTTGCGCACGAAGCGCATTCGCAACGAGAACGGGAGCGGCTCGCCGTCGGCATCGAATTCGGGGAAAAGCGTTTTCGCCACAGGAACGCGCAGGGCGCTCGAATCGCCGTTTTCGAAAATTTCCCGTTCGAGGAAACGCACGTTCTTGTGAAACGCGTCCGGGCGCGTCATCGGAAACGTCTGCACGGGAACGCCGATTTCGCCGGCGTCCGTCGTTTCGATATTTTCGAAAGCGGATTCGAGCGAAAAATTTTCGAGCGCCCACGCGGCGGCGGGAACTTTTCCGGATGCGTTCCCGACGATGCGCAATTGCAGTTCTCCGAACGCATCGTGATCATTCGGCGCGGCGGAGGAAAAACGGCATTCGCGCGGGAGCGAAAAATTTTCGACGATGATTTCCGCCGGTTCGATTTCGTGCGGGTCGGGTTCGGCGGCGTTCCCGCCGTCATCGTCGCGAGCGGTTTCCGGGTTCGTCGGCGTTCCCGCGGGAACGTAAATTTCCGGCGTGAACGCGCGCACGGGAATTTCGCCGCAGTTTTTCCAGTTGCCGTCGGCGAGACGTTCTTCGATGCGAAAAATGAATCCGCGCGTCCCCGTGTCGCTCGGAAGCGCGAGAAGCGGGAGCGCGCAAATTGCGCCGCCGTCCTTTGCCCAAAGCACGCGAAACGTATCGGGATCGAGCTGCACGGCGAAGCCGTTCCCGTCCGCGACGGAAAAGCAGAAGCGATTTTTTTCGAAAAAAACTTTTCCGAAAGTCTGCACGCAACGGTCGCGGTCTTCCTTGGTTTTTCCCTCGGCGTAAACCCAAAGCACGGGAACGTTGTGCGCTTCGACGCCGGCGGCGTTCAGTTCGGCGAAAAGCTCGGCGAGCTCGGCTTTTCGCGTCGCGGGCGGAAGCCCCATTTTGTTCATTTTATTGAAAAATCCGCGCTTCCCGGTGAAATTTTCGACTTCGCGCCCGGCGACTTCCGCGCCGAACGGCGAAATAATCGCGATGCTCGTTTCCGCGCTTTCGCGAAAGCGACTGTTCCACGTGAGAAACGCCGCGACGGCGAGAATAATCACCGCGGCAACCGCCCACATTTTATACAAAACGTCGTTGCTCGCGTGAATGCGGATTCCGAGAATATACATGCGAGAGGGCGCGGGAACGCGGCGGGAACGGGCTTAGAGCCCCATGTCGATGTTGACGAGATTGTCGGCGCGAACGTCTTCGTAATAATAATTCGCGCTGGAAGAATCGGTTTCGAAAAGTCCGGTTTTTTCCATGTCGCCGACGAAGAAATCTTCCGTCGTCACGGGTTCGTTGAATTCCGCGCCGGCGGAGATGAGCAGGAACGTCGGTGCGTCCCATCGCTGTCCGAGCTTGCCGCCGGAAATGACGTTGTAGCGATATTGGAAAAGGTTTTCCCACGGATCGAGAATTTGCTTCGCATCGTCGGGATTGTCTTCTTCGTCGAGATTAAATTCGGAAAGCCCTTCGATAAACGGCACGCGCTCGGCGGAAGCGCGTCCTTCGTTGTAGCGAATCATGGCGATTTTCCCACTTCGGCGAACGAGAATTTTGTCCCCGCGCACGGAATCGATGAGCAGTTGCGCCCATTCGTTGTCGCCGGCGTTGCCCTCGGGCATCGGGTAATCGCCGTAGCGGGATTTGAAACTGTTGAGCGCCAACGAAAGTTTCTCGATTTGGGATTTCGCTTTCGTCGTCATAATCGAATTTTTGACGGGGCCGGCGAGAGAAAATGTCAGCGCCGCGAGCCCGACGAGAATCGAGATAACGACGAGAATTTCAATCAGCGTGAATGCGGAACGTTTTTGCGGGAACGAGTTTTGCATGATTTTTTTTCGGGGAAAATGTTGTGCGCGGGAACGCGAAATTTTTTTTAAGGACGCACGAACGGATTCGTGGATTTTTCTTCGCCGACGCTTGTCGCGGGACCGTGTCCGGGATAGAGCACGACGTCGTCCGGAAGCGTGTAAATTTTTTTGCGAATTGCGTTTTCGAGCATCGGAAAATCTCCGCCGGGAAGGTCCGTGCGCCCGATGCTTCCGGCGAAAATCGCATCGCCCGTCCACGCGGCTTTGGCTTCGGCGCAATAATAAACGAGACTTCCGGGGCAGTGCCCGGGAACGTGCAACGCGAGCCACGTTTTTCCGAGAAGCGAAAACGCATCGCCGTCCTGAATCCAGCGCGAAACGCGAAACGCGGTGAAATCGTCGTCGTCGAGCTCGGGAATCGCCGCGCGATACCATTCCATGAATTTTTCCGGATGTTCGTGGCATTCGCGATCGGCTTCGTGCGCGAAAATTTCCGGCGGCACGGGTTGCGTTTTTGCCGTTCCCGCGAGCAGGGCGGGAACGCCCGAATTGTGATCCCAGTGCCCGTGCGTGAGCAGAATCGCGGAAAGCGTCAGCCCTCGTTCCCGCAGCACGGGAACGAGCACTTCGGCGGCGCCCGGCGGCGCATCGACGACAACGCAATCTTCGCGTCCGTCTTCGCTGAGAAGATAGCAGTTCGTGCCGAAAGGTCCGATCGCTTTACGTTCGATTTTCATGAAATTTTTGCGGCGGCGTTCCCGCGGTTCGAATCAAAAATTTCCGCGTTGCGGAAAAAGACGATGAACGAACGGCGGGAACGCGTTTTTTTTCGCCGGAGGCAAAAATTAAACTTTCTGCAGTTCCGCTTCCTTGGCTTTGAGCGCCTTGTCCACTTCGGAAATATATTTGTCCGTAAGCGTCTGGATATCTTTTTCCGTGCGCTTGCAATCGTCTTCGGAAGCGGCTTTGTCCTTGTTGACTTTTTTGACGAGCTCGAGCGCGTCGCGGCGGCAGTTGCGCACGCCGACGCGTCCGGCTTCGGCGAAACGATTGGCGACTTTGACGAGTTCCGCGCGACGTTCGCCCGAAAGCTCGGGAACGCTGCAACGCACGAATCCGCCCATGTTTGCGGGCGTGAGTCCGACGTTCGCGCCGAGAATCGCTTTTTCGACTTCCTTGATGATGCCTTTGTCAAACGGCGTGATGACGATGGTGCGCGCGTCGGGCGTGTTAATCGTCGCCGTGTCTTTGAGACGCATCATGCTCCCGTAGGCTTCGACTTGAATGTTTTCCACCATCGAGGGCGCGGCCTTGCCGGTGTGAATCGTGGAAAATTCTTTGAGGGTGTGTTCGAGCGCTTTTTTCATCGCGCTTTCCGCATCGTTTTTGATCTTGTTCAGCATAGTGATTTTTTTTTGAAAAATTAAGAAAAGTCGCGGCGCGGGAACGCGTTCACGAGACGAGCGTGCCGATGGATTCGCCGCAAATCGCCTTGCGAATGGAATCTTTTTCCGCCATCGAAAAAACGAGAATCGGCATGTGATTTTCTTGGCACAGCGCGAACGCCGTGGAATCCATCACGCCGAGACGTTTCATCAACGCTTCGTCGTAGGAAATTTTTTCGTAGCGCACGGCGTTTTTATCTTTCATCGGATCGGCGGTGTAGATGCCGTCCACTTTTGTCGCTTTGAAAATGATGTCGGCGTGGACTTCGTTTGCGCGGAGCGCGGCAGCATAATCCGTCGTGCAGAACGGATTCCCCGTTCCCGCGGCGAAGATGACGATGCGCCCTTTTTCGAGGTGGCGCAACGCGCGGCGAAGAATGAACGGTTCCGCGACTTTGTCCATGGAAATGGCGGATTGGACGCGCACGTCGATTCCGTTTTTTTCGAGACAATCCATGATGGCGAGCGCGTTAATCGTGGTCGCGAGCATGCCCATGTTGTCGCCCGTCGTGCGGTCGGTGCCGTTGTTGCGCGCTCCCGCGAGCCCGCGGAAAATGTTCCCGCCGCCGCAAACGAGGCAGACTTGGACGCCCATGTCGTGAAGCAACTTGAGTTGCGCCGCGAGATTTTTCAGCGTCGCGGGATCGAGCGGATCTCCGGTCTGGTAGTTTTTCAGCGCTTCGCCGCTGATTTTCAGCACGATGCGTTTGTATTTCGGAGTCTTCGATTTTGTTGCGGAGGATTTTTTACCTTTGGTCATCGCACGAAAGTATTTCAAAAGTGGTGCGCAATCGTCAAACGCATTCCCCGTTGCGGTCGTTGTTTTCTTCGCGGGAACGCCGTTTTTTTTCTTCGGCGGAAATTGCGCGTTCGTCGCCGGACTTTTTGCGCTGTTCATCGCGGACTTTTTCAAAATCGTCCACGTCATCGATATCGGAGAAAATTTCCGGCGGGAGCGGTTCTTTTTCGCGGTTTTTCGAGGCGCGAAAAACTCCGCAAAGCCACGCTTGCGTGTCGGCAATCGGGCGGCTGTGCAGATTGAGCCGCACGGCGGCGTAGCGCAAAACAAGCGTCGTCAACGCAACGATTATCGCCGCAATCGTCGGCGGAATTTGTTGGCGCAACGCGATGTAAAGCGCACTGCCGACCACGGCGACCACGCCGTAAAATTGCCCGGGTTTGAAAACCATCGGCTCTTCCCGCGCGATGACGTCGCGCAAAAGCCCGCCGCCGACCGCGTTGATAAACCCGATGCCGAGCGCCACGGGAACGGAAAGCCCGTAAACGAGCGCTTTGTTCGTTCCGAAAACGGCGTAAAGCCCGAGCCCGAGCGCATCGCAAAACATCACGATGCCGTCGAATCGCGTGAGCGCACCGCCGAGGAAAATCCCGGCAAGCCACGCGCAAATGAGCGCGACCATGTAGTTCCCGTCTTCAAAAATCGGCGAAAGTCCGTCTTGGATGCAAACCCCGTCACGAATGAGCGCGCCGCCCATCGCCGTAATCCCGGCGAGCACAAATGCGCCGACGTAATCGTAGCCTTTCATGCGCGCCGTCATCGTTCCCGTGATGCCGAAAACGAACACGGCGGCGTAGTCAATCCACGGCGGGAGCTCGAGCGTTTCGGCAAGAAATGTTTTCTGCGAAGCGGCGAGAAAATCACGCGCCGATTCGATGGCGCGCGGGGCGAGCAGAACGCCGACCAACAACAGCACTAACGCTGCGATGAAACGACCGGGATGCATAAACGAAATTTTCTCCGAAATTTTGCGCTCGCGGGAACGGAAAGGCAAAACGGAAATTCGCTCCGAAAACAAAGAAAGCCCGCATTTCTGCGGGCTTTCAAAATGGCGGGATGGACGGGACTCGAACCCGCGACCTCCTGCGTGACAGGCAGGCGTTCTAACCAGCTGAACTACCACCCCGTTGGCGATAAATTCGAGCCGTCAGTAAAGGCGAATTCGCACGCGGCGTCAAGCGCAAAACAGAATTTTCCTCCGAATCGTTAATCTTTCTCGTCGAAAAACGCTCCGAGCGCACGGCGAACGTCGGCGGGAACGCACTCCGCGGCACGCATTTTCCCGTCGGGAAAAATTTCCGTGCAAACGCTCGTGAACGTTCCCGCGGCGAGAAGCTCGAGCGCGCCGGATTTTTCGACGCGAAGCACTTCGAAACTCCATTCGATCGCTCGCGTTCCCGCCGCCGGGAGCGCCGTCGGACGAATGCGGACGCGGATGCGGTCGTCGTAGCGCGCGGGCGCGCGATAGTCGATTTTCAGCGAAACTTTCGGCATGCCGAAACGCGTTCCCGGCGCCGTTCCCGCAAGCACGGAAAGCCCGTTTTTGCGAAAAAAATCGCCCTCGGCATTTTCCGCCCAGCGCAAAAAATGAGAAAAATGAACGACTCCGGCGGCGTCCGTTTCCGCAAAACGAACCGCGAAATCTTCGAGCTCATGAAATTTCGGCGTCACGTTGCAAATTTTCCGCTCCCGCCGCCGAATTCGCAAGCGCGTTCGTGTTTTCGCCGACGGCGAAAACTGGGGGCGGAGACATCCACGTCTCCGCGCGGGAACGCGGTGCGCGTAGTGTCGCCTCTCCGAGGCTTCGGCAAGCGGAAGTCGCTTTCCCCACGCTTACGCGTGGGGTTAGAAACGTTTCGCGTCT
>CAVEBA010000073.1:0-8628 GCA_963613695.1 Sphaerochaetaceae bacterium | reverse complement strand
CAACGGCGCGGTAAGCAATAGCGTAGGGCAACGCCCTACGAATCCGGAGAAAAAAAACATTGAGCCCTGTAGGGGCGAAAGCCGGCATTCGCGTGCGGGAACGGCTTACGCCCTTACAGGGCTTGATAATAGTTTGTCCGCAGACATAGGGCGGCGCTTCGCTTGCCCTATGCTGTTGCTTGTCGCGCCGTTGGCGCTTTTTAGTTTCTTGAAAAGGATTTCGATGCGGAGACGTGGACGTCTCCGCCCCCAAGAGAAAACAATTTCTTAAAAAACTTCTATTACTTCCAGTAAAAGAACCCATTTCCGTTTTCCATTTTTACCTCCGCGCGTTTTTCAAAATTAGGTTTTAACAAGGCGCGTTTCGCGATATATTTCCCCGAATCATGTCTTTCGAGATTGAAAAAATTCGAGCCGAGTTCCCGATTTTGCGCGGGAATCCGAAGCTCGTTTATCTCGACGGCGCCGCGACTTCGCAAAAGCCGCAGTGCGTCATCGACGCCGTGTGCCGATTTTATTCCGAAGAAAACGCGAACATTCATCGCGGGCTTTATCATTTGAGCCAAACGGCAACGCAGGCTTTTGAGCTGGCGCGGGAACGCGTTGCGAAATTCATCAACGCGCGCGAGCCGCGGGAATGCGTGTTCACGCACGGCGCGACCGAGGCGATCAATCTCGTCGCGGCAACGTGGGGCTACGAAAATTTGCGCGAAGGCGATGAAATTTTGCTCACGGAAATGGAGCACCACGCGGACATCGTGCCGTGGCAACTCGCGGCAAAGCGCACGGGCGCGAAAATCGTCGTCGCACCGATTTTTGACGACGGTTCGCTCGACGTCGAAGCGCTCAAACAAAAAATTTCTCCGCGCACGAAAATCGTCTGTTGCGTGCACGTTTCAAACGCGCTCGGCACGGTCAATCCCGTGAAAGAAATTTGCGCGGCGGCGCATGCGGCGGGAGCGCTCGCGCTCGTGGACGCGGCGCAGTCCTCCGCGCATTTCGCGTTGGACGTGCAGGACATCGGTTGCGATTTTCTCGTTTTTTCCGGGCATAAAATCTGCGGTCCCACGGGAATCGGCGTGCTTTACGGTCGCGCGGAAATTTTGGAAAAACTCCCGCCGTATCAAGGCGGCGGCGACATGATCGAGACCGTCGATTTCGTCGCGGGAACGACGTTTCGCGGCATTCCCGGGCGCTTCGAAGCGGGAACGCCGAACATCGCGGGCGCGATCGGGCTCGGCGTCGCGACCGAATACGTTTCCGCGTTGCGACCGCACGCGCAGTCGCACGAAGAAGCGCTTTTGAAATACGCGACGGAAAAACTGCTCGCCGAAATTCCGGACATTCGAATTTTCGGCACGGCGAAAGAAAAAGCGTCCGTCATTTCGTTTTTGCTCGGCGATGTGCACCCGAGCGATGTTTCCATGTTGCTCGACACGTTCGGCATCGCGGTGCGCGTCGGGCATCACTGCGCGATGCCGCTGATGAAGCGGCTCGGCGTCACGGGAACGGCGCGCGCGTCGTTTTCGTTTTACAACACTTTTGAAGAAGCGGATCGTTTCGTTGCCGCGCTTCGCAAAATCCGCACAATGTTTTAACGTTCCCGCAAAACTTTTTTGTTTTTATGAAAAAAATTATTTCCGCCCTTTTGATTTTGCTCGGTGTTCTCGCGCTTGCCGGGTGCGTCGGGATGAATACCGCCGACGGAAAAAATCCGTGGGCGCCGCCCGAAAAGAAAAAACCGCTCGCGGAACGCTGGGAAGAAGAAGCTACTCGCCGCGCCGAACAGCCCGCCGCTCCCGCGGGAACGCTCGCCGCAGCACCCGTAGCGCAACCGGCGCCGGAAATCGCCGCTCCGGAATCGCGCGAAATCGCGGAAATCATTGAAATCGTCGCCGACGGGAACGCGCGCTTCGCGGTCGCATGGAGGCTCGGCGGCGTTCGCATTCCCGTGAAAAAAGGCGAGATTTTCGCCGTGCGCGGGAAAGACCTTTCTTTGCGCGGCGCCGCACGATTGGACGTTATCGACGGCGACACGCTCGGCTTCGCGCTTCTCGGCGGGAACGCCGCCGCCGGAGATTTCATCACGGCGCCGAATCCGACGCTGAGCGCGGAACTCGACGAAGCGTTCCTGCAAAAATAAACGCGTTTTTCAACTTTCAAAAAAATCCCGAAGATGCCTCAATCCAATCTCAAACTTTTCGTCGGTGTGGACGGCGGCGGCACAAAAACGCGCGCACTGATTGTTTCCGCCGAAGGCGTCTGTCGCGGGATCGCGCTCACCGGAGCTTCCAATCCGAACAGCGTCGGCGCCGCGCGTGCGCTCGAAAATCTGCATCTCGCGTTGCTCGAAGCTGCAAAATCCGCCGGCGTTCCCGCGGATTTCGCGGCAGGATTTTTCGGAATTTCCGGCGTGAACGCCGCCGATTCCGCGCGCGCCGTGCACGAAAAAATTTTCGCGTTCCCCGATGTTTCGATTTCAAATTTTCTCGTCGAAAACGATACGCGCTCGCTTTGCGCCGCGACGTTCGGCGTGAGCAGCGGAATCGTGCTCATCGCGGGAACGGGCTCGAAATGCTACGGGCGCGCCGAAGACGGACGCGAGTGGGAAACGGGCGGCTACGATTTTCTCGTTTCCGATGAAGGCGGCGCGTTCGATCTCGCCAAGCGCGGGCTCATCGCTGCCGTGCGCGCAGCAGACGGACGCGGCGCGCCCACGATGCTCAAAGAGCTGCTTTTCGACGAACTCCAAATCGTCGAGCCCGGACAAATTTCCCGGCGTCTGCATCAGAATTCGCTCAAAAATCCCGGCAAGTCGATGACGAAAGACGAAGTTTCCGCGCTCGCGCGATTCGTGGACAAAGCTTGCCTCGCGGGCGATACCGTCGCCGCCGAAATTCTCGAATCCGCGATGAGCGAGCTCGCGCAGATGGTGACAACCGTCGCGAGAAAGCTCGATATCTCCGGCAAAAACGCGCGGCTCGCCATCACCGGCGGCGTGATTTTGCACGAACCCTGCGGAAGCATTTTTCGCAAAGTGATGACGCGCGCAATGCCCGGCATCGAAATCGTCAATCCCGCGTTCCCGCCGGTCGTCGGCGCCGCAATTCGCGCGCTTTCGTTCGGCGGCGTCAGCATCACGCCGGACGTGCTGGAAAACCTTAAACTCACGCTTCCGGAGCTCTGATTTATGCCGGCTCATTTCATTCTCGTTGTCGGCGACGACGATTTTCTCGTCGATCGCGAAGCGCGTTCCCGCTTTGAAAAATTGAGCGCGGGAACGGCGGACGAGATGTCGCGCGAAATCATCGACGGCACGGCGACCAAGGTCGCGGAAGTCGAAAGCGTGATGGCGGCGTTTCTTGCCGCGACGCGCACGGTTTCGCTTTTCGGCGAAAAAAAATACGTTTGGTTGCGCAATGTAAATTGGTTTGCCGACGGCGTCATTCGCATAAAAGCGGCGACGGACGCGGCGGACGTTCCCGCGAAAAAAGGACGCGGCGCAAAGGCGGCGGCGAAGAAAGATATTCTCGAAGATTCGGCGGACAAAATTGCGGAAGAATTTTCCGCGAGCGATCCCGAAGCGCTGTGCGTCGTCATTTCTCTCGTGCGTCCGGACAAGCGTCGCACGCCGGTAAAAAAACTGCTGAAAGTCGGCGAAATCGTTCCCGTCGCTTCGATGAATGATTCCGAGGAAATTCTCGCCGTCGTGGAAAATGCGGCGCGGGAACTCGGCGTGCAAATCGACGAAGACGCCGCGCGCCTGCTCGTCGGAAAAGTCAACGGGCACATGCGCATGACGTTTACGGAGTTGGAAAAACTCGCCTGCCACGTCGGTCCCGGCGGCACGATTGACGAAGCGACGGTGAGCGCGTTGGTTCCCGTGTTCGGCGCGGGCGATTTCTTCGAACCGTCGGAATATTTTTTCGCGGGCGATCTCGCGGGAACGCTCGCTTCCCTGCGGCGATTCTTTTTCAACAATTCTTCGGCGCGCCCATTGCTTGCGGCGATGCAAAACCGCAATCGCTTGCTGATTCAGTTGCGCGCGCTCATCGATTCCGGCGATGCGACGCTGAATTTTCGCGGCGGAATTTCCAAGAGCGCAATCGAATCCGCGGGAACGCGCTACGGACGATTTTTCGGCGGGAACGCGGAAAAATCCTCGCTCAATCTTTTTTCTCAAAACGCGTGGTACGTCGGCGAAAAACTCGCGGGAACGACCTTGCGCGACAAACGCATAACGCTGCGTCGGCTCATTGACCGGCAATTGGAATTCGTGCGCGCGTTCGAAGAGCTCGTGGCGCGTCCGGGCGAAGACGAAGCCGTGATGCGCGAGCTCGCCGCGCGTTGTCTGAGCAACTGAACGCCGGGAAAATTTCGAATTTCTCCGGCGTCGAGTCGCGTTTATTTCACTTCGATTCTAAGCGTGTGCACGCCGAGTGCGCCGCCGTCCGCGATGAGCTCCGCCGCGCCGCTCGCGCCGCGCTTCGAGCGCAAAATCACTTGCGCGAGCCCGGAAAACGCTTTCATCTCGCGCCCTTTCATCGATGCGTGATCGGTCGGATCGCCGTTGCACACGCCGACGATTTCCGCCGCGTTCCCGCGCACGGAAAATTTGAACAAATTATTCGCCGTCGGAACAACGCGCCCCTGCGCATCGCGCACGGAAATCGTAACGTAGGACAAATCGCGCCCGTCGCCGCGAATTTCCGCGCGGTCCGCTTCGAGCGTGAAATCCGCGGGAACGCCGGTCGTTTCGACTTTGTCGCGCGCCCATTCGACGCCGTTTTTGTAGGCGACAACTTCGAGCGTTCCCGGCTCGTATCGCACGTCCATCCACGTAAGGCGGAAGCGTTCCCGCTGATCGCCGTTCAAATCTTTGTTCGTGATTTTCGCGCCTTTTTTCATCGCGCGCCGCCCGAGCGATTTCCCGTTTAAGAAAAGCTCAGCCTCGTCGCCGCTCGTGAACACGAACACGGGCGTGATTTTTCCCTCGCGCTGTTCCTGCCAATTCCAATGCGGCAAGATGTGCGCCATCGGCACGTTCGGCAACCACTGCGACTGCCAAAGCCACGCAACGTTTTTGCGGAAACCGCACAAATCGACGATCCCGAAATACGAACTGCGCGACGGCGAACCGTGTTTGAGAATTTCCGAAAATTCCGCTTCAAGCCGCGCAATTTCTTCCGGAGACGCTCCGCGAAAATCGTTTGCCGGCTTGCGTCCGAGATTCCACGGCGTCGGCTCGCCGAGATAATCGAAACCCGTCCACACGAACTGCCCCGCCGTGCGCGGCTCGTCTTCAATCGAGCCGAATTCGATGTCGGGCGTCGAGCCCCAAGCCGTTGCGTAAATGCCGTAATCGCCGACTTGGCACGCGGCGAGCGAATCGCAGAAACTGCGCCGCCAAAACGCCGTAGCGAAATCTTTTTCGTTAACCGGGAACGAGTAAAATCCGCGCGAGGAAACGGTCGAGCACGTTTCCGAACCGTAGAACGGCGTGTTTGGATTATTGCGGGCAAACTCCGCGTAATTGTTCGGTTTGTAGTTGAATCCGAAAACGTCGAATTGTTTTCCGAAATCGGTGCGCGAGGCGCGAATGTCGTTGCTGCCGATGGTCGTCGGGCGCGTCGGATCGTAGCGGTGGAAACGCTCCACGAGATCTTTCGCGAGCGCGGGACCGTCCACCGAATGTTGCTCTTCGATTTCGTTGCCGGCGGACCACATGATGACGCACGGGCGATTGCGGTCGCGCATGACGAAATTGCGCACGTCGCGTTCCCGCCATTCGTCCCAGAAAAGATTGTAGCCGTTTGTTTTTCCCTCTTTGAGGTGTTTCCAGCAATCGAGCAGCTCATCGTCCACGAGCACGCCCATGCGGTCGCACAAATCGAGGAATTCCGGCGCCGGCGGATTGTGCGAAGTGCGAATCGCGTTCACGCCGAAGCTTTTGAGAATCTCGATTTGGCGCTCCATCGCGCGCGTGTGCGCGGCGCCGCCGAGCGGTCCGAGATCGTGGTGCTGGCAAACGCCTTGAATCGGCACGCGACGTTCGTTCAGATAAAAACCGTCCGGCTTCCATTCCGCCTTGCGCACGCCGAACACGGTTTCCTGCCGATCGACGGGCGTTCCCGCGGCGTCGAGCAACGTTGTCGTGAGCGTGTAAAGCGCGGGATTTTCCGTGTCCCAAAGCTCGACGTTTGCGAGCGCAAGCTCTGCGGGAACGTCCGCCGCGACTTCCGTGCGCGCAAGCGTTTTCCCGTTTTTCGAAATTTCATAACGTGCGCCGAGCGCGTTCCCGCCCTCGGTCGCCGTCTCGACGAGGATTTTCGCCGTTCCCGCGAAACGTTTTCCGTCGCGCATTTCCACGGCGGAAATTTCCGGTGTGCGCACCCAAACGCCGTTGTAGGCGATGTGCGCGGGATTTTTTTCAACGAGCCAAACGTGGCGATAAATTCCCGCGCCCGGATACCAACGCGTCGAATTCGGAAGATTTTCCGCGCGCACGGCGACAACGTTTTTCTCGCCCTCGCCGAATTTCAGAAACGGCGTAATGTCCACGCGAAACGACGAATAGCCGTATTTCCACTCGCCGGCAAGTTGCCCGTTCACGTAAATTTTCGGCATCATCATCACACCGTCAAAATCGAGGAAAAACTTTTTGCCCGACTTCGCCGCGGGAACGGAAAATTCCTTGCGATACCAGCCGACAGCGTCCCACGGGAGCGACGCGGTCTGATTCGGCAGATGCGGCAAAAACTTGCTTTCCACGCCCCAGTCATGCGGCAAATCGAGCGCGCGCCACGCGGAATCGTCAAACGCAGGCTCAAACGCTTTCAGCGCCGCGCCGGTCGTCGGATTTTCCGGCGTAATTTTCGCTCCGGAATTGCTGAAAAACTGCCATTCGCGAATGCTCGCCCACGCGTTCCCGGACGGCGAAATGTCGATTTTCGCGTAGCGGAAATTTTTGTTGAGAAACTCCGTGTTTTCTTTCGCGGGAACGGTTTTCGCGCTTTGGTCGGCGAGCTTCGCCCAGTTTTTTCCGTCGGCGGAAACCGAAATCACATAACGATAATTCGCGTTTTGCTCCCAGAGAATTTTGACCGCGCCGATATCGCACGCGCGACCCAAATCGACCGTGAGCGAGGCGTTCCCGCGCCCGTTCGCGCACCAGCGCGTGGCATCGTTCCCGTCAAACGCATTCGCCGCGGGATTGTGCGCTTCCTCGCTCGACGCTTGCGCAACGCCGACCGGCGCACCCGGTTCCTGCGCCGCAAGGCAATCGTCGTGGCGCCCGAATTTTGCGAAACGCCAACCGAAATCAAACGTCTCGCGCGAAACGCCCGTCTCGGCGCAACCGGTTTTTTCCGGCAACACGAAATTTTTCGCGCAAGCGTCCGTCGCGGGAACGCCCGCGCACGATTTTTCGGCGGCTTCGCCGCAGCCCGCGACAAACGCGGAAAGGACAAGCGCGGAAACCGCACCGGAAGGGAAAAGCAAGTTTTTCATTGCGCAAAATTCGAATAAAAATCCGCCGTTCCCGCAAGACGGAAATCCGTTCCCGCCAACGCGGGAACGCAGTTTTTTAGAAACCACGAATGCACACGAAGAGCACGAAGATTTTTTTACCGGCAAGGAACAAAAGGGAAAGAAGTAAAAAACATCTGTGCCCATCTGCGACATCTGCGGCAAGAGATTTTTCACCACAGATGGCACGGATAAGCACAGATGTTTCTTGCCGGTAAAAAGTAAAAAAAAACTTTCGTGTTTGTTCGTGTTGTTTCGTGGTTTCTTTTCTGCTCCTCAGCTTTTTTCCGCTCCGATGCTTTCCGCGAGTTCGCGCCAGTATTTTTCGAAAACGGCGGGATCGTAGCGACGCGCGCCGAGCGCGAGCATCGCATCGAGCAACGCCGGAATCTCCGTCGCGTCCTGCACGAATTTCACATAATCCAAGTGTTGCAGCCACAGCGACCACACGCCCTCGACCTTGCCGCTCGAATTATTCAGCGCAATGCACGGCGTTCCCGTAATCGCCGCAAAAATCATGCCGTGAAGCCGATCCGTGATGACTAAGCGCGCGCGGCGAAATTCGTCAAACTTCCGCTCCGTCTCAAACTCGCGCAACTCCGCGGGAACGCCGTAAGGCACGACCGTATCCGTGCGCACAATGCTTTCACCGCGTTCCCGCAAACGCGCCTCAATCGCGGCAACGGCGGTGTCCGGCAACGTTTTTTCTTTGTCCGCGCGAAAACACAACAGCACTCCCGCGCGCTCAAACTTCGGCGCAGAGCGATCGAGCGAGAGCACAATGTCCGGCACGCCGCGCACATCGGAAAAATTCCCGCCGACAATTTCCCGCCGCATGAAATCAATCGACTTGTCGCGGATAAAAATATGCAAATCCGCATGCGCGCGATACGCCGCACGCGTCGCCTCCAACTCGCGTTCCCGCGTCGCGTTTTCCTCAAAAAAAATCGTCTGCGGAAACACCACAACGCGCTTCCGCGGGAACGTCGCGAGAAGTTTTCGAAACATATATTCCTCCGAAATCCAAAGATTTCCGAGGAATCCGCCGCCGGGCACGGTGATGAGAACGTTCTCATCACCGTGCACGGCGAAGCGTGCCGC
>CAVEBA010000072.1:0-8712 GCA_963613695.1 Sphaerochaetaceae bacterium | reverse complement strand
CGGACGCGAAATCGCTCGCGGACAACGCGCTCGCTGCGGAAAAAAACGGACTGCTCGGGCGCGCGCTCGTCGATATCGGCGGGCCGCACAAGGAGGGCGATCGTTGGCTCGAAGACTGCGCGAAAACGGCGCGCACGCTCGGTTTCGAAACCGGCGTCGAGCGTTCCCGCGCGCTTGCGGATGCGGATTCGCGCTACGATGCTCCCGCGCTTTATTTCGGCTGGTATTCCGCAAAAATCGGCGGATTTTTCCGCGATCCGAATTTCCGTTTTCCTCCCGGCGCCGTCGCGATTCACATTCACAGTTTTTCCGCAACGACGATGCGTTCCCGCGAAACGTGGACGTCCGGGCTCGTCGCTCGCGGCGCAACGGCGACCGTCGGGAACGTTTTCGAGCCGTATCTCGGCATGACGCATCAGCCGCATCTTTTTCTCGAGGCGCTCGCGGCGGGCATGAGCGCGGGTGAAGCGGCGGCGTATTCGATTCCGGTTTTCAGTTGGCAGGGCGTTTTCGTGGGCGATCCGCTTTATCGTCCGTTCGCGAAAAGTCCGGACGCGCAAATGTCCGCCGCGATGAGCGGTTTGCCGACGCGCCTTTCGCAGTATGCGTTTTTGCGCGCGGCAAATCTCGCCGAAGCACGCGGGGACGTTCCCGCCGCCGAACGCATTTTGAAAAACGGAGAAATGTTCGCGCCCGGGCTCGCACTCAATTTTCGTCTCGCGGAAAAGGAATTCGCAAAAAAAGGCGTGTGTTCCCGCGCAATTCCCGTGCGCGTTCCCGAGCTGGAAAATCCCGGGCTATTGCTCGAGACGGCGCGCTTGCTCGCTAAGGCTTCCCGCGCCGACGATGCACTCAAACTCTACGCCGATTTGCTCGACCGCCGAATCGCGCCCGATTGCGTTCGCGGAAAAATTTTGCAGGAAGCATGCACGCTCGCGCGTTCCCGCGGCGCGTCCGCACGTCTCGCCGTCTGGTATCCCGAACTCGAAAAATCGCATAAGAAAAAATAGCGGGAACGCTCGCGGCAAAAATCACACAGGCGCGAAGAGTGGAAAATTTTCCATTTTCTGTTTTCCGTTTTTCTCTTTTTCGCGTTGCGGCGGCGGCGGCTTCCGGCTTTAACTTTCGCGTCATGAAAGTGGAATTTTTCAATCGAGAAACCGGGAAGACGGAAACGGAAGCGATTTACGGCGAGGGCGCGTTGCGTTGGGTTTACGAAACGTTGCTCGGCAGAGTTGCGCTTGCGGTGCTGATTCGCCGCGCGTTTTTCTCAAAAATTTACGGTGTGCTGATGTCGCGTCCGCGTTCCCGCGCGAAGATTGCGCCGTTCATTGCGCAATACGGAATTGATCCTGCCGAGTTTGCCGAGCCGGTCGAAAGTTTCGGTTCGTTCAACGATTTCTTTTCGCGAAAACTCAAAGCGTCGGCGCGTCCGATTGCGGATTCCGCCGCCGTGCTTCCCGCCGACGGGCGCCACCTCGCGTTCCCGTGCGCCGATGCGGGAACGATGACGATTTACGCCAAGGGGCAAGCGTTCGATTTGGAAAAATTGCTCGGCGATTCCGCGCTCGCGCGGCGTTACCACGGCGGCGCGATTCTGTGTTCGCGTCTTTGCCCGACGGATTACCACCGCTTCCATTTTCCGGTCGCGGGAACGCCGTCTGCGCCGCGACTCGTGAACGGCGCGCTTTTTTCGGTGAACCCGATTGCGCTCTCGCGCCGCATCGCCTACCTGTGGGAAAACAAGCGCGAAATCGTCGAAATCGATTCGCCCGAATTCGGAAAAGTTACGCAAGTTCTCATCGGCGCGACAAATGTCGGCACGATTTGCACGACGTTTACGCCGGGAAAATTTTACGAAAAGGGCGCGGAGCTGGGCTACTTCCGCTTCGGCGGTTCGTTTGTCGCCACGCTTTTCGAACCGGGAAAAATCGCGCTCGCAGAAGACCTGACGAAAAATTCCGCCGAGGGGCGCGAGACTTACGCGAAAATGGGCACGGCGTTGGGCACGGCGCGTTCCCGCGACTGATTTTTTTCGTCGCACGGCGGGAACATTGCGGCAACTTGGAGCTTTCTCCGTTCCCGCAAAAAAGCTATGATGCGCGACATGTTTACGGGACTTGTCGAAACTACGGGAACGGTCGTTTCCCTCGAACAAAATGCGAGCGGCGTATGGCGTCTCGTCGTAGATGCGCCGAAATTCGGCGGCGCTCCCGCGATCGGCGACAGCGTGGCGAACAACGGTTGTTGTCTCACCGTCGTCGCGAAAGACGGCACGCGTCTCGGCTTCGACGTGCTCGACGAAACGTTGCGCAAAACTTCGTTTTCGTTGCTCGCGCCCGGCTCCGCCGTCAATCTCGAACGCAGTTTGCTGCCGACTTCGCGCATGGGCGGACACTTCGTCACGGGGCACGTGGACGCGACGGGAACGGTTGTTTTGTTGGAAAAGGACGGCGCGAATTTTCGTCTCCGCGTGCGTCCGCCGGCGGAATTTCTCAAATATCTCGCCTACAAATGCAGCGTTGCCGTGGACGGAATTTCACTGACTGTCGCCGCGCTGGACGATGCTGCGGGAACGTTCGATATTTGGCTGATTCCGCACACGATGGCGGAAACAAATCTGCGCGAGCGCAAGGCGGGCGATCCCGTCAATCTCGAGTTCGACATTCTCGCGAAATACGTTGAGCGCATCGCGCGCGCGGTGACGTTCCCGCACGGAGAGAAAAAAAATGGCGGAGGATTTTTCAGAAAAAATTTTCGACGTCGCAATCGTCGGCATGGGACCTGCGGGCGCGACGCTTGCGCGTTTGCTCACCGAGCGCGGCGCGGACGTCGTGGCGATTGATCGCAAGCGAAGCGATCCGGCGGCGGGCGGATTTCAAAAACCTTGCGGCGGGTTGCTTGCCGAGGATGCGCAGCGTTCGCTTTCCCGCCAAAATCTCGCGTTGCCGAAATCCGTGCTCGCCGATCCGCAACTTTTTTCCGTGCGCACGATTGATTTGCACACGTCGCGGGAACGCACGTATCGCCGTTTCTACGTGAACATGAATCGGCACCGCTTCGATCTTTGGCTGAAATCGCTCGTTCCCGCGCGCGCAACCGTGCTGAACGATGCGACCGTGCGCGATTTTTCGCGCGATGCAAAAGGGCGCTTCGAGCTCACCGTTTATTCTGCGGGAACGGAGAAAAAAATTCGTGCGCGCACGCTCGTCGGCGCGGACGGCGCGTCTTCGTTCGTGCGGCGCAAACTTTTTCCCGAGCACGAAATCCGCTCCTACACGGCGGTGCAGCAATGGTTTTCCGATGCGCAGGCGCGTCCGCTCTACGCGTGTTTTTTCGATGATCGGCTGACGGATTGCTACGGTTGGGCGATTTCCAAGGACGGCGAGCTCGTTTTCGGCGCGGCGTTCCCGCGAGAAAATTCTTCGCGCGCCTACGAAAAATTGCGGGAACGCGCCGAGCGTTTCGGTTTTTCGCTGAAAAATCCCGTGCGCACCGAAGCCTGTCTCGTGCTGCGTCCGGAGCGCATGAGCGATTTCGTGCTTGGCGACGGCGCGGGCGCGTTTCTCATCGGCGAAGCGGCGGGACTGATTTCTCCGAGCTCGCTCGAAGGCATGAGCTACGCGCTCGATTCCGCGGAAATTCTCGCCGATGTGCTTGCGGAGGCGCTCCCGCCCGAACCGGAAATTTTCTCCGAGCTCGCGGAAAATTATCGCCGGCGCACGCGCGGGCTGCGATTAAAGTTGCTTTCCAAAATTTTGAAAAATCCGTTCATGTATAATCCGAAATTGCGCGACATCGTTATGGCGAGCGGCGTTGCCGCGTTGCGCACGCGGGAATGAGCGGCGATGCGCGAGCGCGCACAAAAAAAACGCGTCTGCGGGAACGTTTGTTCGCAGACGCGTTTTTCTTTTTCGCGAAAAAATTTCAGCGGGAACTCATTTTTCGCCGAGCGCTTCCGTCGGCCAATAGGTTTGAATTCCGCGCGCGTTCATGTCGAGCAACACCGGACGCAGACGCGTTTTGAAATTTTCCCAGCCGCGGCGTTTCATCGGCGTCCAGCCCGCTTCGACGAGCGCGAGCGCGCGCGGGAACGCCTGATAATTCAGCCGATTCAAATCGGGAATGTGCTCCGCCCAAAGCGTGCCCTCGCAACCGAGAATTGACGTCTGTTCCTTTTCCGGACGCCCGTAGCCGGGATCGAACTGATACGTGCGTTCGAGCGTCGTGAGCGGCATCCAACCGTGATTCGGGTCGCCGCGCTTTTGCGGATAATCGAGATACGCGTATTCGCCCGGGCAGCAGATGACTTTGTAGCCGTCGCGCAGAGCGCGGTCGATCGTCGCTTTCGTTTGTCCCATGCGCCACGAATACATGATGGCGTTTTTCGGATATTTCGGAACGTCGAGCTCATACCAGTAAAGCGCGGTTTTTCCCGCCTTGCCGAGCTCGTCAAAATTGCGTTGGAAAAAATACGCCATGAGCTCTTGCGTAGATTTCAGACCTTTTTTCTTCATGAAATCCTGACAATCCTTGCAGCGCTGCCAGCATTTCGTGGGCGCTTCGTCGCCGCCGATATGGAATTTTTTCGACGGGAAAAGTTTGCAAAGCTCCGCGAGCAACTCGTCGTAAAACGCGTAAGTGTTCGGATTTCCGGCGCAGAGCAGGGCTTCGGAAACGCCGGCTTCGTCCCAGATGCGCAGTTTCATTTTCGGGTTGGCGGCGAGCTCGGCAGATTTGTCGGGCTTGTTGATTTCGCGCACGTATTCGCAGGTCAGCTCCGGATACGCGACGATTGCGCCCATGCTGTGCCCGGGCATATCGACTTCGGGAACGACCTCGATGTTCAGCGCGGCGGCAAACGCGATCAAATCGCGGATTTCGTCCTGCGTGTAATAACCGCGCGTGCCTTTCGGTTTGTTTTTCTGCGCGCCGACGGTCATGAGTTTTTTGTATTTCGGATTTTTGATTTCGACGCGCCAGCCTTGGTCTTCGCTGATGTGAAAATGCAGCGTGTTAAATTTGAGTCGCGCCATCGTTTCGACGAATTTTTTGACATCGTCCATCGGCATAAAATTGCGCGCGGGATCGAGCATCAGTCCGCGATACTCGAAACGCGGCTCATCCTTAATCGAGAGCGCGGGAACGCTACGCGCCGCCGTTCCTTTTTCGCCGATGAAAAGTTGATCCAACGTGCACACGCCGTAAAGCGTTCCCGCCGCGCCGGAGCCTTTGATGACGACGCCGTTAGCGGAAACCGTGAGCGTGTAGGCTTCGGGATTTTTTTTGCCCGTTCCCGCGCTCAACGCGATTACGCCCGCCGCCGGCATTCCCGCCGTTTTCACGATCGGCAACGTCCGCTTGTAGCGTTGTTTGAAAAGGCGTTGGAGAAATTTCGCCGCATCTGCGGAACGCGCGTCCGCATGAATCGCGGTAAGATTCGCGGGCGCGAGGGCTTTTCCCTGTCCGGCTTCGATTTCGCGCGGCGCCGGAATCAGCGGCAGTTCTTCAACCTTTACGGCAGAAAAAAGCGTTCCCGCAGACAACGCAAGGAACGCGACAATGACGGTTTTCAATATTCGGTTCATAAAAATTTTTAGAATTTTTTTGCGGCGGGAATGCGCAATCGGCACGCCCGTTCATTGGCAACATTTGTGATTTCTTCCAAGGTTTTCGCTTGCGTGTGCGCGATGGGCGACCACTCGACTTTTTTGAAAATTGCGGTAATCGCAATCGGCAGATAAGTAAGCATGAACACCGGGAACGTGAACGTGTAGAAAATCTTTTTGAACGTGCCGCAGTGAATTTTTTTCCATTGCGTGGCGGTCGTAATCGCGCCGATTGCCCAAAGCGTGATGTAAATTCCGCTCAGCGTTCCGAGCAGGCTCAAGCCGATGCGGCTCAGCTCCCAACCCAACGCGAGCCCGGCGATAACGCCGACCGCACAATTTATCAGCGTGAGAATGCTGATGATGAGCGCCGGCAAAATCGTCATGATCATGTCGTAGCACGACGTAAATTTTCGCGAAAACATGTTGCGAATGAGGCTTCCGCCGAATTTTCCCCAGACTTGCAGGTAGCCTTTTGCCCAGCGCAAACGTTGACGCCACGACTGCGCGAACGTGACGGGCTGTTCGTCGTAAAGCTCCGCATTTTTCGCGTAGCCGATTTTTCGTCCGTTTACGACGTTGTAGACCGTGAACTCGATGTCTTCCGTGAGCAGGAAAAATTTCCAACCGCCGGCTTCGCGAATAATTTTCGAGGAAAACATGAAGCCCGTTCCCGAGACGGCGCAGCTCGTGTTCAACAGCATTCGCGAGTGATTCAGGTATTCGCTTTCGCGGAGAAACCACAACGCATAGCCGGCGCTGATCCAGTTGTCCCCGTAGTTTTTGGAATTGCGGTAGCTCGTTACGACTTCGTAGCCGTCGGAAAACGCATTGTTCATTTCCGCAACGTATTGCGGGCTGAGAACGTTGTCCGCGTCAAAAACCATAAAGGCGTCAAAATGCGAATCGCCGTATTCGCTGACGATTTTTCCGTAGAGAAAATCCAACGCGTAGCCTTTGCCGACGAGCTCGGTGTTGAAACGCTCGTAAACGACGGCGCCGCGTTCCCGCGAAACTTCCGCCGTGCGGTCGGTGCAGTTGTCCGCCACGACAAACACCGTGATGAGCGAGCGGTCGTAAGTTTGGCGGTTGATGCTCTCCAAAAGCTGCGGGATCACGCATTCCTCGTTGCGCGCGGAAATAAGCACCGCAAAACGATGCGCGCGCGCCGGCTTGTGCGGCTTGTCTTGGCAGACAAACGGAACCGCAAGGTAAAAAAACTGGTATAAATAGCAAATTAGGAACGTCGCACAAAGCACCGCGTTAACGGCGACGACGACGGCGTCTCCCGAAAACGAAATGTCAAAAACGTCCTGTGTCATGTTTGTTCTTTGAAAAAGGAATCATCGTAGCAGGGAATGTCGCGGATTATACGCGATTTTCTTTGCAGTCGACAATCTCCATTTCCCCGAAAGAATTTTCTCCGCGGGAAAATTTTTTGCGGGAACGCGCGCCGTTTTCCGCTTTTAATCGCCGAGGGCGTGTGCTTTAATCGCGGCGTGAACAGCGCACGACCGGAGTCTTTCGAAACAAACAGCGGCGGTGCTCCCGCGGAGCAACGTTCCCGCGTGCGGCTTCGTATGCGTCCGCCGGCGCGGGATTCTTTTTCCTCGTTCGTCTACGCGTGCGTTGCGTTGTTGTTGATCGGCGAGTTTGTCGCGATGTTCTGGCTGGATATTTTCGGCTAAGTTTTTTTGTTTTGTCTAAAATTTTTTGCATTATGCAGTTCAAATCACTTCCCGGTTTTCGCGAGTTTTATCCGGAAGATTGCGCCGTGCGCAACTTCATCTTTGCCCGTTGGCGCGAGTCCGCGCGGCGTTTCGGATTTTCCGAGTGGGACGCTCCTGCGCTCGAACCGCTCGAGCTTTTCACCGAAAAATCCGGCGAGGAAATCGTTTCGCAGCTCTTCAATTTTGAAGACAAAGGCGGGCGCAAAGTTTCTCTGCGTCCGGAAATGACGCCGTCGCTCGCGCGTCTCGTTGCCGCGCGCGCGGGTTCGCTTCGCCGCCCGATCAAGTGGTTCGGCATCGGCGAAAACTATCGCTACGAAAAGCAACAGCGCGGGCGTTTGCGTGCGTTTTATCAATATAACGCCGACATTCTCGGCGAAGCGGGCTGTTCCGCGGACGCAGAAATCATCGCGCTCTGCGTCGAATCCCTGCACGCGTTCGGACTCGGCGATGCGGATTTTTGCATTCGGTTGAGCGACCGCACGTTGTGGTTTCTTTTCCTTGAAAATCTCGGCGTTCCCGACGAGGCGACCGCCGTCAAAGTGCTTGCCGTCGTGGACAAACTCGAGCGCATCGCGCACGAAGGGTTGCTCGAAATGATGAGCGCCGCGCTCGCGGGAACGTCGCTCGATCCCGCGGAAACGCTGGCGACGGTTCGCGAATTCGTCGCGCTGAAAAGTCTCGATGCGCTCGAAACATTTTTCGCCGCGCGCGCGGGAACGGAAAAATCGCGGGAACGGCTCGGCGAATGGAAAAAACTTCTCGGCTTGCTCGACGCGCTCGGCGTCGGCGCGTTCGTGCGCGTCGATCTTACGATTGTGCGCGGGCTTGCGTATTACACGGGTTTTGTTTTTGAAGCGTTTCAGCTCGTCGGCGAGGGGCGCGCGCTCGCAGGCGGCGGTCGCTACGACAAACTCGTGAAAAAACTCGGCGGTCCGGACATGCCCGCCGTCGGTTTCGGCATGGGCGACGTCACGTTGCGCAATTTGCTCGAACAGCAGTCGCTGCTCCCGCAAATCGCGGACGCGCCGGATTTTTACACGATCGTGCTCGGCGACGAAAATCGCGCCGCCGCGCTGAATGATGTTTCCACGTTGCGCGATGCCGGCTTCCGCGTCGAATACGCGTTCAAGGACGGAAAGTTCGGCAAACTCATTCAAGCGGCGGAACAGACCGGCGCGCGCTATGCGCTGATTTACGGCGCAAACGAGCTCGCACTCGGCGTCGTCAAAGTGCGCGATACGCGGGAACGTCGCGAAATCGCGTTCCCGCGCGAAAATCTCGCGGCAACGCTCGGCGAAATTCTCGAACGCGGGCTTCCTGTGATCGAAGAACCGCATTGCCGCGGCGACGGCTCCTGCGGACATTGCACC
>CAVEBA010000071.1:0-8747 GCA_963613695.1 Sphaerochaetaceae bacterium | reverse complement strand
GCGGCGATGCTGAGCGCTGCGGCGGCGAAGAAAGTTTTCGGGGAAATTCGAGATGCGGTGAACATGACTGCGAAAATATCGGAAATTTAAAGTTTTTTGAAAAACGTGCGGGAACGGGAAAATCAACGTGCGGCGGGAACGGCGGCAAGGCGACAGGCTTCGCCCTCTTTCGGCGCGGGAACGCCTTCGGGCAAACGCAACTGCGACTGCTTCGGCGTAACGCCGGAAGCGACGGCGGAAACGGGCGTTTCGGAATCGCCGAACACCACGGAAACGGTCGCGCCCTCGCGCAACCCGGAATCGGAACCGAGCGAGACGGTCGCCGTCGATCCGATGACGAAAAGCACGTGCGCAGCGGGCGTTTCCGCCTCGGGAACGCTCTTCGCGGGAACGGGATTGGGAATCGCGACAACGTCCGCGCCGGGCAACATCGCCGAACGCGCCGGAAGCGCGCCGCGCCAAACGCAAACTTCGCGTCCGCGCCACGGCAGGAAAATTTCGACAACGCGTTCGCCGGGTTCAAGCCCGCGCAAAACGCCTTCTTCGAGCACGACGACGGCGCCGTCCGCTTTCAGCGTCGCACCCGCTTGCGAAGCGAGCACGAGCGGCAATTCGGGAAGCACGATTTGCCCGTCCGGACGCGCCGCAGCTTCGTTCCCGCGAAGGTCGAAGCGCACCGGAAGCGTTTCGCCGGGCTCGGCGGAAACAACGCGCGACTGCATTCCGCGCCGAGCGGAACGCGCTTCAATCGTGATTTTTTCGCGAGGCGCTATGCCGCCAAGCGTGACGGCACCGCGCCCGCGATGCTCGCCGTTGACAAAAATTTCCACCTCGTCCGCAGGCAATGCGGAAACGATCAGCGTCGCCGCACGCAATTTCAGCGCCGGCGTGAGTTTTTCGGGAGTTTTCCCCGGCTCGAAAGCGAGCGATTCCGCGGCTTCGGCATCGGGATGCGAAAAAACGAGCGTTCCCGCGTGCGCCGGAGCTTCGGAAACGATGAGCAAACCGTCTTCGGGAACGACTCCCAGCGCAACGGATTCCGTCGGCGCGGACGCGGGCGCGAAAACGGCGCGCGTTCCCGGAATCGCCTTGATTACAAGCGGAGAAGCGAAAAGCGACGTCGCGAAAAACACAGCGAAGAGCGCCGACACGAACACGGCGACGGGCGTCTTCCGCGAAATCATGGAAATGAGAAATTGGGAAAACATCTGAAAAAGGGGATTTCTTGGGGCTTACGTTTGCGCAATAGGAAATCGAATCTACCCGCCGAACGCAAGATAATTGAAACGGAAAATGGAAAACGGAAAGCGGAAAATGATTTTTTTTTTCGCCCACGGATAAACACGGAGAAACACGGATTTTTCTCGGGAGAAAAAGCCTGCGTTCCCGCACTAATTTTTGCCGCAGGCAAAAATCCGCACGATACTCCTCAACTCCTAAACCTTTTCAACTCCTCAACTTTTTTCAAATCAGCGCCGCCGTTTCCGGGAAGCCGAGCGCGAGATTCATCAGCTGGACGGCCTGTCCCGAAGCGCCTTTGACAACGTTGTCGATGCACGACGTAATGACGAAGTTGCCCGTGCGCGCGTCGAACACGGCGGAAATATCCGCGCGATTCGTTCCCGCGACGTGCGCCGTGTCGGGGAATTTTCCGCTTTTGAGAATCGCGACGAACGGGCGGTTCGCGTAAGCGTTTTTCCAGCAAGCGTAGAGTTGATCGAGCGTTGCTCCGTTTGCGGGAACGACAATCGTCGTCGAGATTCCGCGCTTCATCGGCGCCAAATGCGGAGAAAACTGCACGATGACGGGCGTTCCCGCGGCGAGCGAAAGTTGTTCTTCGATTTCGGAAAGATGGCGATGTTTCGGCAAGCCGTATGCCTTTGCGGATTCGTCGCGTTCGCAGTAAGCGTAGGCGAGATCCGCTTTTTTGCCCGCGCCGGAAACGCCCGAATAGGAATTGATCACGCACGTTCCCGCGGCGGGACGAATCAGCCCCGCGCGCAAAAGCGGCACGAGCGGAATCTGAATACTTGTCGGATAACAACCCGGGCACGCGACGAGCGATGCTTTTTTCCACGCATCATCGCGCGCAAGCTCGGGAACGACGTAAGGCGAATTTTTCAGCAACTCGATGTCCGGATGCGGTTTGCCGTAATATTCTTCGTAAATTTCGGGCGAGTTCAGACGAAAATCCGCCGAAAGGTCGAAAACGCGTTTGCCGGCGGCGACGAGCGGGCGCGCATACTCGGCGGCGACGCCGTGCGGGAGCGCGAGAAACCACACGTCGATCGGCTCGGCGCAAATCGCTTGCGGATTCGCCGGAATAAACGTCAGCCCTGCGGGAATGCTCTCGCGAAACTGCGGCATCACCTCCGCCAACGGCGTTCCCGCGAGCGAGCGGGAACACACGCACGCAAGCTCGACATTCGGGTGGCGCGACAACAGGCGCACGAGTTCTTCTCCGGCGTATCCGGACGCTCCGACGATTCCGACTTTGATTTTCGACATAATGCGAGGAATTGTGCGCCGCTCGTGCGCGGGTTTCAATCGCGAAGCATCGCGGGAACGCTTTTCAAAAAAATCTTCTCTTTTCCGACGCGTTCCCGCAAAATGCGCGCCATGCTCACCCCGATTTCCACGGACGAACTTCTGATTGAACACACCGGCTGGATGTTGCTCGCGACGGCGTGCCTCGGCGGACTCGTCGGGCTCGTGCGGCAATGGCGCGGCACGACGACTGCCGGCATGCGCACGTTTGCGCTTTGGGCGGTGCTCGGATTTATCGCGATTCAGTTCGAACGCATCGGCATTCGGCATTTCGTAATTTCGACGTTGTGCCTGCTCGGAATTTCCTCCGCCGCTTTTCTCGTGCGCGGGAAAAAACGTATTCGCGAATCCGACAATTCGACTTACGAAGCGAGTTTCGGGCTGACGACCGCCGCCGCATCGCTCGCGATGTTTTCCGTCGGAATTTTGATGGGGCTCGATCGCGCGCAATACGCCGTGATGCTCGCAATCGTGATCGCGGTAACGCTGAGCTCCCGCAATCTCACGGACAAATGGAGCGCCGCCATCACCGCGACGGACATTCGCGCGGGCTTGCAATTCGCCTGTCTGACGGGAATTTTGCTTCCGCTCGTTCCCGACCGCACGCTTTGGGGCATCATCAATCCTTACACGACGTGGCTCATGGTCGTGCTCATCACGGGCGTAAATTTTGTGGGCTACATCGCGATTCGTTGGCTCGGCACGCGCGCAGGAGCGGCGATTACCGGACTAATCGGCGGCTTGGCATCGAGCACGGCGGTAACGCTTTCGTTCAGTCGGCGCAGCGTTACCGAACCCGAGGACGGCGGCGCGTTTGCCGTTGCGATTATGTTGGCGCAACTTTCGATGCTTTTGCGGCTTGCCGTGTTGATGTGCGTGCTTTGCCTTGCGCTCGGGCAGTTTATGCTCGTGCCGTGGTGCGTGCTGATTGCGACCGGTCTCGCCGCTTGCGGATTCGTCGCATTGCGCCACGGAAAAAAAGCGGAGGGCAACGTTCCCGAAGTCAAGAATCCGCTCGATTTGGGCTCGGCGATAAAATTCGGATTGCTCTACGCGGCGGTGGTTTTTCTGATTGAAAAAACGGGCGAAACCGCGGGAACGGGATTTTTCGCAGTGAGTTTTCTCTCGGGCGTTCCCGACACGGCGGCGGTCGTGATGTCGCTTTCGAATCAGGCGCAAGCGGGGCAAACGGCGTTCTCGCTTGCGGCGTTGGGCGTGCTCACGGGCGTGCTTTCCAACACGATTGTAAAATTCGGGATCGCGCTTTTTGTCGGGCGCGGAGCGTTTCGCAAATACGTGAGCGCGGGCTTCGGCGCAATGCTCATCGCAAACGCCGCGCTCATCGCGTGGCTTGCGGCGTAATCTTCAATCGCGAAAAACGCCGCCGCGCGCGTTGCGGGAACGCGTTATTTCATAAACGTTTCTTTCACCCACGCGTAGCCCTTGCGTTCGAGTTCGAGCGCAAGTTCCTTGCCGCCGGTGTGCACAATGCGTCCGCCGTCCATGATGTGGACTTTGTCGGGAACGATGTAGTCGAGCAATCGCTGATAATGCGTGATGACGAGCGCGCCGAACGCGTTCCCGCGCATGCGATTTACGCCGTCGGAAACGATGCGGAGCGCGTCGATGTCGAGCCCGGAATCCGTCTCGTCCAAAATCGCGTAGGCGGGTTTCACCATCATCATTTGCAAAATGTCGCAGCGCTTTTTCTCGCCGCCGGAAAATCCTTCGTTGACCGCGCGCGACGTAAATTTGCGATCCATCGCGAGCGCGTCCATTTTTTCGTAAAGCTCGGCGTAAAATGCTTTCGCGTTGAGCGGCGTTCCCGCGGGCTGACGCGCAAGCATCATCGCACGGATAAAATTCGCAATCGTCACGCCGGGAATTTCCGGCGGATACTGAAACGCGATAAAAAGCCCGAGACGCGCGATTTCGTCGGGCGCTTTCCCGATGACGGGAACGCCGTCGAGCCACGCTTCGCCGGAAGTAATCTTGTAGTCCGGATGCCCGGCGAGCGCTTTCGCGAGCGTCGATTTTCCGGTTCCGTTCGGCCCCATAATCGCGTGCACTTCGCCTTTCGGAAGCGTCAGCGAAAAATTTTTCAAAATCTCGCGCTCACCGACGGAAACGCAAAGATTTTTGATTTCCAACGTATTGCAACTCATCGAGTTTTTTCTCTCTCCTCCCTACTCTCACCGATCATTCCCACTCGATGGAAGCGGGCGGCTTGGTCGAAATATCGTAGAGCACGCGGTTGATGCCTTTGACTTCGTTGAGAATGCGATTTGAGACTTCGCGCAAAAGCGGGATCGGCAGCTCGACCCAGTCGGCGGTCATCGCGTCTTCGGAAATGATTGCGCGGAGATTCGTCGCGAATTCGTAGGAACGCTCGTCGCCTTTCACGCCGACCGTTTTCACGGGAATGAGCCCAGCGTAAGCCTGCCAACATTTGTCATACCAGCCGTATTTGCGGAGCGTGGAAATGAAAATAGCATCGCACTCGCGAATGATGTCGAGGCGTTCCCGCGAAACTGCGCCCGGGCAACGCACCGCCAAGCCCGGCCCCGGGAACGGATGCCGCCACAAAATGTCGTGCGGAATGCCCATCGACGCGCCGAGCTCGCGCACTTCGTCTTTGAAAAGTTCCGCGAGCGGCTCGAGCACTTTTCCCTGCTTCTGCAACTCCAACACACGCTCCACGCGATTGTGATGCGTCTTGATGACGGACGCTTTCGATTTTGCATTCGAAGCGCTTTCGATGACGTCCGGATAAAGCGTGCCCTGCGCGAGCATTTCGGCGTTCCCGACGGCGTCCCAAAACACGTCGATGAAAAGTCCGCCGATGATGCGGCGTTTTTTCTCGGGATCGGCTTCGCCGGCGAGCGCATCGAGAAAACGTTGCGATGCATCGACCGTTTCGATTTCAACGCCCATGCGAGCAAAATTCGCACGCACTTCGTCCGCCTCGTTTTTGCGGAGCAAACCGTTGTCGACGAAAATCGCGCGCACGTTCACGCCCGCTTCGTGCAACAACACGGCGAGCACGGTGGAATCCACGCCGCCGGAAACGCCGCAAACGACTTGCCGCGAACCGACGCGTTCCCGAATTTCCGCGATAAGCTGTTTTTTGAAATCGCCGATGTCAAACCGCGCGAGGTCTTTCGCTTGCGCGAGAAAATTTTTCAGAATCGTGCGCCCCTCGTGCGAATGCGTAACTTCCGGGTGAAACTGAATGCCCCACATCGCGTCCGCCCAACGCAAACTCACGGGAACGCCCTCGGCGTTTTTCGCAATGACGGTGCAACCGTCGGCGAGGTGATCGACCGTATCCGAGTGGCTCATCCAAACCTGCGAACCGCTCGTCACGCCCGCGTAGAGCGCATCCGTCGGCTCGGCGGGAACGAGCGCCGCGGGACCGTATTCGCGCTTGTTCGAGGCGCGAACGGTGCCGCCGTGTTTGATGTTGAGCAACTGCATGCCGTAGCACACGCCGAGCACGGGAACGCCGAAACTTTTCAGCCACGCGAAATCGATGTCCGGAGCGTCCGCATCCGTCGTGCTCTTGGGACCGCCGGAAAGAATAATCGCGCCGGGATTTTCAATCTGCGCGAGATCTTCGAGCGCGTAAAGTTTCGCCATAAAGCCCAGTTCGCGAACGCGACGAACGATGAGCTGCGTGTATTGAGAACCGAAATCGATGACGGCTGTGATTTTTGACATGGGCGCAGAGCTTAGCCGTTCCGCCGCACGTTTTCAAACCGCAAAACACGCGGGAACGCTTCGCAGACAGGAATGTGCTGCCGCACGATGCTCGCGACAGCGCAAAGTTGTCGATTGACGCCGCCACACCTCCGTGCGACAATCCCCGCCGTGGTGAAAAAAGCGCACAGCCTGCCCGTGTTGACGGGGAAAGCCGCCGAAGATTTGGAAAAAGATCTTCGAAAATCGGCGCGCGCCTACGCCAAACGCAAAAAAGATCCTCTGGCACGAGTGCGCAAGCTCCTGCCCGCCGTTCTCAAAAATGCCGAAATCTGAGCAAATCTCCCTTTTGGAAGATTGCCGCCTTTGCGCGTTCCCGCCGCGGCGAGAATTTTCTTTTTCGTCGGTGGGCGACGATGGTGTAGACAAATATTTTCGAGAAGAAGCCGTTTATTTCGCCGGGCAATTGCTTCGTCTTGAATGCGACTCCCCAAAAAATCGTTTGCGCGTTTTCCGTTTCAAATGACGGACTTCAAAAACAAATTCTTACGAACAATGCGCGGCGGAGCATCGCGAAAAACATTCCTTTTATAAAAGCGGCAAAAGTCGATGCGTTCCCGGCGGTACTTATCGGACAACTCGGCATCGCGAAAGATTTTCAGCGGCAAGGAATCGGCTCCGAGCTCCTCAATTTCATCAAAGTTTGGCTTTCGCAAAAAACCTATCTCACCGAATTTCGCTTTTTGCTCGTCGATGCCAACCGAAACGCCGTCGATTTTTATAAAAAGAACGGTTTTGCGCTCGTCTACAAAGAAGAATGTGCAGAGAAAAAAGCCTTTGGTATTGATTCAAAAGAAATACTCTCAACGCGCTTCATGCGCTTTGACATAAAAGACGCGAGCGTTCCGCCGCACGTTTTCAAACCGCAAAACACGCGGGAACGCTTCGCAAAAAATTAAAGAGCCGAGGGCTTGCTCGCGTCTCGGCTCTTTTTTTTCAAACGCTCATTTTTCCTTTGCGGGAGCGTAAGGCTTTCCCGCGCAGAAGCGCACGCCGGAGAGCGTTGCGCGCGTAATTCGCTCCGACCCGAGATCGCCGAAAAGAATTTTTTCGCAATGCACGGCGAGCCGCTTGTCGGCACTCAACGCTTCACCGATGAGTTGGTCGCCGAGCCAAACGTAGAAACCGCTCGGCACACCGGCGCGCGATTTCGCGTTCCCGTCGAGCCACGCAACGCGGAGTGCAACGGGTTCCTTTGTCGTCGAAAACGAATTGTGCGCTTTGTCGCCGAGCGTGTCCGCGCCGTAGAGCAGAGCGTTGTTCCAGAAAATTCCTTCCTCGCGCACGGAAAGCTCGCCGGCTTCCGTGCCGTTGCCGACAACGACGGCGAGCGCGTTTTCATCTTTCCCGCTCGCGTCGAGTTTTGCGGAAAATGCGAGTTTTGCGGAAAATGCGAGCGTGAATTCGCGCGCCTTGCCGCGTTTGTTCCAAGAAAAAGAAAGCGTGCCTTCGCCGTCGCCCGTCTTGAAAGTCGCGCGTTCGCCGCTCACGGAAACGCCGGAGCCTTTGCGAGAAAATTTTCCCGCAGAAAGATTTTCCGCAGACTCCGAAAGTTTGGCATTCTCGCGGCGTTCCAATCCCGCGCTACGCTGAGAAAGCCCGAGCGCGCGAGCGACGTTGCCGGCGACGATGAGCTCGCCCTGCCGGTTCGGGTGCGCACCGCGCGATGTGTCGATCATCGCGCCGCTTTCCGCATAGAAACCGTCGGAAACGCGATCGAGAGAAACTTTTGACGAAGCCGTGCTCCATTTGCGAACGATGCCGCGCAGATACGCGTTGTAGGGAATGTAATTGTTTTTCCCCGTCGTTCCCGTGCCGTTGTCCTTGCCCGTCGGGAGCAATTCAAAAACGTGAACGCGAATTTTCGGATTGTGTTTCTGAAACGCTTTCACGATCCCGTGCACATGCTCGGCGATTGCGGCATTGTCCTCGCGCGCATCGTAAAGATCATTGATCCCGATGAGCACGCACAGCGTGTCCGGCTTGCGATCGCCGTAGCGGGAACGATACGTTTCGCCCGTGTATTTTTTGCGCGTCGTGCCGTCGAAAAATTCGTCTGCCGATTTTGTGAACGGATCTTTTTGACCGAGCTTAATCGTTACGGGACCGCGATTTTCCGGCGGGAACACCACGCCCGGATCGGTGCGGAATTTTCCCTCGGCGGGATGCCCTGAGTATTGATAGGCGCGACCGCTCGCGGCAGCTTCGGAAACATTGGTGAACGCTTTGCCGCGATACGGCGGGCAAAGCGAGGAAACATCGACGTTCCCGCGCGCACCGTTCGTCATCCCCATCGGGAAAAATTCTTCGCCGTCGTCCACGAAATGTTTGAACAGCGAGTAGCGCCAACTCGCGACGGGACCGGAAAGATACGAGCCGCCCTGCGTGATCGAATCGCCGATGAAAACGATGTCGCGCGCGTCCGATGTCAGCGGGAACGC
>CAVEBA010000070.1:0-8791 GCA_963613695.1 Sphaerochaetaceae bacterium | reverse complement strand
GCGGCTCTTTCTCCGCAACGTCGCGATGGCGTTCGACGCGTATTTTTCGCCCGGCGCCGAGAATCGCCACTCTAAAACCGTGTAAAAAGTTGAAAAGTTGAGGAGTTGAATCGGCGCGTTGCGCCTGTTGATTCCCGCTTCGCGGGAGGAAACGGTGGACTGGCGGACTGGAGAACTGGTTGACTGGTGAAGAGTGTTTTTGCCTACGGCAAAAATCCGCACGATACTCCTAAACTTCTCAACCTTCTCAACTCCTCAACTTTTTTCGCCACAGGCGAAAAAAACCGCTTGACGGAGCAGTGCGAAAGTGAGAAACTCGCCCTCACAGTTTTAACAGCGTGTTTCTTCTGAAACGCCCCTTTCGTCTAGCCCGGCCTAGGACACCTCGCTTTCACTGAGGCGACCAGGGTTCGAATCCCTGAAGGGGCGCCACTTTCGGAAAGCCCGTGAAGCCGAAAAGGTTTCACGGGCTTTTTTCGATATTTCCCCGCATAAAATCCGTTCCCGCCATGAATGATGATTCCGCAACGCCGCCCGTTCCCGCGAAGCCGCCGCGTCTCGATTCGCTCGACGCGTTGCGCGGGTTCGATCTTTTTGCGCTGACGATGCTCGGTCCCATCGCGCACGCGGCGATGAGCGGCGGACTGCTTCCGGCGCCGCTCGCGAACGCGTTTTCGCATGTCGCATGGCGCGGGTTCAATTGCTGGGATTTGGTGATGCCGTTGTTTCTTTTCATGGCGGGCGTTTCGATTCCGTTTGCGATGGCGAAATTTCTCGGCGGGAACGGCGGCGTTCCCGCGCAACAACCGATGTCGCGCGCGTATCTGCGCATTGCGAAACGCGTCGTTCTGCTGTGGTTGCTCGGCGCAATTGCGCAGGGAAATTTGCTCGCGTTTGACCTCGCCGTGTTCAAGCCGCTGACCAATACGTTGCAGGCAATCGCAATCGGTTATGCGGGAGCGGCGTTGCTTTTTCTGCATTGTCGCGCGCGGACGCAAATCGTTGTCGCGTGCGTGTTGCTCGGCGTTTCGTGGCTCGCGTGCACGGCGTTCGGCGACTGGAATCCGGACACGAATCTTCCCGAGCGCATCGACGAATTTTTGCTCGGGCGCTGGACGGACGGCGCGCGCGTCGACGCCGGCGGGAACGTCGTTTTCGCGCCGTGGTATCACTACGCGTGGATTTTTCCGTCGCTGAATTTCATCGTCACGGTGCTCAGCGGCGTGCTCACGGGAACGCTTTTGAAACGCGAAACGCTTTCGCCGGCGCGAAAATTTTTCATTCTCGCGGGAACGGGTGCGGCGCTCGCGTGCGCGGGTTGGCTCGCGGATTTTTGCGAAATCGCGCCCGTCGTGAAAACAATTTGGACAAGCTCGATGGTGCTTGTTACGAGCGGCTACGGAATGTCGCTGATGGCGGCGTTTTTCGGCGTGATCGATTGGTTCGGCGTAAAGCGCGGCACGGGTTGGCTGAAAATCATCGGCATGAACTCCGTGCTCGCCTACATGCTTTCGCCGGAAGTCGGGGTGGTGAGCTTCGACGGCATCTCGCGTCCGCTGCTTCGCGGGCTCGCGCAATTCATGGAACCGGCAACGTTTCACGTGCTCGTCGCCTGCGGGAACGCGCTCGTGCTTTTTCTGATTCTTTGGCTTTGCGCCCGCGCAAAAGTTTTTCTCAAGGCGTAAGGATTTCTTTCTGATTTCTAATTCCTAATTCCTAATTTTTTCCGCGCGTTTTTCAAAAAAGTCTTGCGGACTTCGTTCTTACGAAGCAGAATAGCGCACAGGATTTGGGAGGGGTTTTGCGTTAAGCAAAAAAAGAATTTCGACGGGAGTGATTGCCCGTCGGAAGTTTTCATAAGGTTAGTTTGTTGGTTTTCGTTCCCGCGGGGATACCTCGCGGGAACGTTTTTTTTTCGCCGAAGGCGAAAAAAAGTGAATAGCGAATAATGAAATAGTGAATAGTTCTCACCTCGTTTTTGCCTGCGGCAAAAACGGTGGATCGGTAAACTGGAGAACTGGAGGACTGGAGAAGTGTGATTTTTGCCTGCGGCAAAAATTTAAGGTGAGAATTTTCCGTTTTCCATTTTCCGTTTTCCATTTTTTCAGCCTACCATTACCTCCACGGCGAGTTGGGCGAGGGCGAGCCCGAACGCGCCGGTGACGAATGCCGTCGTTCCCGGGCGCGGTTTTCCGCCGGCGGGTGAAATCATCTGCGGGAACGCGGCGTTGTCGAGCGGTTCCGGCGGGCGCGAGATTTCCCGCGAAAAGACCACGGGAACGCCCATTTTTTCTCCGGAATTTCCTTTGGGAAAACCGTGGCGCGAACGCAGTTCCCGCCGCACGAATTTCAACAGCGCATCGCCTTCCGCCTCGCTCAAATCTCCGCATTCCGCGCGAGTGCCGTCGCGTTTCCCGGCGCAACCGCCGGAGGACACGATTGGAATTTTTGCGTGAACGCATGCCGCAATCAATGCCGCCTTGTTTGCCGCGCCGTCCACGGCATCGACGACCAAGTCGAAGTTTTCGCGATTTTCTTCAAAAAAACTCGGTGCCGTTTCCTGCGTGATAAACATTTTGCGCACGGCGATTTTGCACTCGGGAGAAATTGCGTGCACGCGTTCGGCGAGCGCGTCGGCTTTGGCTCGTCCGAAATTTCCGTCGAGCGCGTGGAGTTGGCGATTTGTATTTGTCGCGCAGACATCGTCCATATCGACGAGCGTGAGATTGCGCACGCCGCTGCGCGCGAGCGCTTCGCAAGTCCACGAACCGACGCCGCCGAGCCCGATGATGCACACGCGGGAACGCGCGATTTTTTCGAACGCTTCCGTTCCGTAGAGCCGCGCGACGCCGGCGAATCGGTTTCTGAAATCTTCGGAAAAATCCGTCATGCCGCACATGCTAATCGCGCGGCGTTTTTTTGTCAGTCGAAAGCCGCGTTCCCGCAAAATTTTTTTGAAAAACGCGCGGGAACGTGATTGAAAAGAGACTTTCGATACTATGAAAATTTTAGTCAACGGCTACAAGGGACGAATGGGGCAGGCGATTCTCGTCGCCGCTCAAAATGCGGGCGCGGAGGTTGTCGCGAAATGCGATGCAGGCGAAGCGTTCACGGCGGCGGCGGTCGCGGCGTGCGATGTCGCGATTGATTTTTCTTTTCACGAAGTTACGCCTGCGCTTGCGGAGGCTTGTGCGGCGGCGGGCAAACCGCTTGTCATCGGCACGACGGGGCACACGGCGGAAGAGCGTTCCCGCATTGAAGCGGCGGCGAAAAAAATTCCGATTGTTTGGGCGGGTAATTATTCCGTCGGCGTGAACGTGCTGAACTGGCTTGTCGGCAAGGCGGCGAAGTTGCTCGATCCGTCGTTTGAAATTGAAGTCGTCGAAATGCACCATCGGCACAAGAAAGACGCGCCGTCGGGCACGGCGGAAAAATTGCTTTCGGTGGTCGAGGCGGCGCGCGGGTTGGACAAATCTGCGGAGCGCCACGGGCGCTCGGGGCTTGTCGGCGAGCGTTCCCGCGACGAAATCGGCGTGCACGCGTTGCGCGGCGGGAGCGTGGTCGGCGACCACACGGTGATTTTTGCGGGCGAGGGCGAGCGCGTGGAGCTGACGCACAAGGCGGAATCGCGCGCGATTTTTGCGAACGGCGCGGTGCATGCGGCGGCGTGGATTATCGGCAAATCTCCGGCGATTTACGGCATGGAAGCGGTGCTCGGTTTGGAGTGAGCGCTTGCGTTTTGCGGGAACGCTCGCGCACGGCGTTTGCGCGATTCGGGAACGTTGACAATTCGCCGGGATTCGCGGAAAATCTCCGCTCGCAGATGATTTTTAAGACGAAGATTTTTTTTGCGGCGGCGTGTGCGTTTATCGCGATTTGCGTTCCCGCGTTTTCTCAACAGGATTCCCGAATTGCGGGATTGAGTGAAGACATCGCGGCGCTCCGCTCCGAAGTCGCGCGCTTGCGCTTGGAATTGGAAGAACTTCGCGCCGAGAACGCGCGGCTGTTGCAACTCGCGGGAAAACGCGTGAATCCGGGCGACGATGTCGCCGCAAAAGTCGCTTCGCTTCGCGCCGAATTTAAGGAAACACTTTCCGTGCAACGCCGCGAAATCACGAACGAAACCGACGCAAAAATTAAGGCGCTCGCGGACATGACGAATCGCGCGATGGCGGATCTTTCCAAAAGCGTGAATCGCGCGGTTGCCACTTCGGAAGCGGCGCCGGAGAATCTCGTCAAGCCGAAGGATTTTCCCGTCGGTGGCATCGAATACACCGTGAAGCCGGGCGACACGCTCGGGAAAATTATCGAGCGCCAAGGCTCGAAAAAAACATGGATTCTCTATGCGAATCCTTCGTTGAATCCGGACAAAATTTTTGTCGGACAAAAAATTTTCGTTCCGCAAAAAGACTGAAATTTCTCTCGTTTATTTTTGACTATGGCTCAGCAGAAAAAAAATTTGGGACGCGGTTTGGGCGCACTGATTTCCAATTCGGCGGTGGCGCACGCGAACGCGGCATCATACAACCGCAAAGCCAAGCCGGCGCCCGTTCCCGCGAAAAAATCGGGAAAGAAAAGCGTTCCCGCAGCGAAAAGCGTTCCCGCAGGAAAACGCGCAACGCCGCCCGCGCCGAACAAACCGAAATCGAAATCGGCGCCCGTTCCCGCGCCCGTCGCGAAAGCACCTGCGCCCGCCGTTCCCGCGGCTGCGGCATTGCCGTTTCGCGAAATCGCGGTCGGTTGCGTCGTTCCCGCGCCGCATCAGTCGCGCCGAGTTTTTGACGAAGATTCTTTGCGCGAGCTTGCGGAATCGATTCGCGCGGAGGGTTTGTTGCAACCGATCGTCGTGCGCGAAATCGGCGACGGCAATTTTGAACTCATTGCGGGCGAACGCCGTTGGCGCGCGTTTCAATTGCTCAAACTGAAAATGATTCCCGCGCGAATCGTCAAGGCGAGCGATGCGTCGAGCGCGGCGATGACGCTCATCGAAAATCTTCAGCGCAAAGATCTCAATCCCATCGAAGAAGCAATCGGGCTCGGAAGCCTTATGCGCGATTTCAATCTGACGCAGGAAGCCGTTTCCGAGCGCGTCGGCAAGGCGCGTTCGTCCGTCGCCAATGCGTTGCGTTTGCTTTCGCTCGACACGGAAATTCAAGGCTTCATCGCCACGGGAATGCTTTCCGTCGGGCACGCGAAAGTCTTGCTCGGTTTGACCGATAAAGCGATGCAGACGTTGCTCGCGCGGCGTTTTGTCGAGACGCAGTGCAGCGTGCGCGTTGCCGAAGATTTGGCGAAGCGCGCGCGCGAAGGCAAGCCCGCCGCGGGAACGCCGACGGCGCCCGTCGTGCGTCAGATTTCCGAAGAAATTTTCCGCATCGAGAAAACGCTTTGCTCGTTTTTCCATACGAAGGTGCTCGTGAAACACGGAAAAAAATCCGGAAAAATTCTCATCGAGTATCGCGGGAACGACGAACTTGCGCGCCTGCTTGAATGCTTCGGCGTGAAAAACAATTGAGGAGCCGGACGCCGTCATGTCCCAACGCACCACGCGCATCAACGAACTGCTTCGCCACGAAATCAGCGACCAACTGCATTCGCGTTGGCGGAGCGAAAGCGTGCGCATCACGATTACCGCCGTTGAAATTTCTCCGGACTTGCGCGATGCGCGGATTTTTTACGCCGTGCTCGGCGGGAACGACGACAAAGCCGCCGCGCGTCGCCTGCTCGATCGCGTGACGAAAACCTTGCGCATGGAAGTTTCCAAGCGCGTGATTTTGAAATACACGCCCGCCTATCGTTTCGTCGAGGATCGCGGCGCGGAAGAGGGCGTTTCGCTGTTGAATCGGCTCGACGAAATCGCCGCCGAAGATGCCGCTCGCGATGCCCGCTACGGCAATGCGGAAAAAAACTGAAAATTCTTTCGCGGACGCTACGCGCGCACTCGTCGCCGCGCTCGGCGGGGAAGTCGTGCGCACGGACGACGAAGCGCTTTTCGCCGCTTCTTTTGACAATACGAAAATTGCGTTCCCGCCCGTTGCCGTCGTTTTTCCCGCGAGCGACGAAGATGTCGGCACGACGTTGCGCCTTGCAAACGCCTACGGCGTTCCCGTCACCGTGCGTGGCGCGGGAACGGGAACGGTCGGCGCGGCAACGCCCGTTTGCGGCGGCTGGGTGATTTCTTTTGCGAAACGCACGCGTTGCGAAATCGATCCCGATGCGGCAACGGCAACGGTCGAGCCCGGCGTCATCACCGCGAAAATCAGCGAAGCGGCTGCCCCGTTCGGACTTTTTTATCCGCCCGATCCCGCGAGCGTGAAACACTGCTCGGTCGGCGGGAACATCGCGACGAATGCCGGCGGTCTGCGCGCCGCGAAATACGGCGTCACGCGCGATTACGTGCTCGCGCTCGAAGGATTTTTGCCCACGGGCGAAAAAGTGCGCTGGGGCGGGAACGTGAAAAAATTCGTCAGCGGCTACAACATGCGCGACCTTTGGATCGGCGCGGAAGGCACGCTCGGCGTCGTCACGCGCGCGACGTTGCGCCTTGTGCCGTTGCCGGAAGCGCGCCACACGTTTCTCTGCGCGTTCGCGGACGATGCATCGGCGTTGCGCGCGGCGGCGGCGCTTTTGCGGGAACGCATCGTGCCGTCCGTCTGCGAATTTTTGGACGCGCTTTCCGTCGGTTGCGCGGAAACGTATGCGGAGAAAAAGTTTTTTGAAAAAAAATCCGCCGTGCTGCTCGTCGAAGTTGACGGCGATGCGCGGAGCGTTCCCGCGCAGGCAGAGCGCGTGCGCGCGTGGGCGCGTTCCCGCGCGAGCGAATTTCGCGAAACTTCGGATCCCGCCGAGGCGGAAACGCTGTGGGAAGTCCGCCGCGTTTGCTCGCAGGCAATGTTCTTGCTCGCCGATTCCAAGCTGAACGAAGATATCGTCGTTCCCGCAAAAAATTTTATTCCGCTGCTCGACGCGATGCGAAAAATTACGGCGGAAACCGGGCTCGCAACGCCGATTTTCGGACACGCCGCAGACGGAAATCTGCACGTTCACGTGATGTATCACCGCGCCGATGCGCGGGAACGCGAAATCGCGCAAACGGCGATTCGGCGCGTGATGGAGACCGTTGTCGCGCTCGGCGGCGTAATCACGGGCGAACACGGCATCGGGCTTGCGAAGTCGCCGTTTCTTGCAATTCAGCACACACCGGCGGAAATCGCCGCAATGCGCGCCGTGAAAAATGCGCTCGATCCGAAAAATATTCTCGGACGCGGAAAAATTTTTGAGCCGTTCAATATTTGGGATTACGAACCCGTTCCCGTGCATCTTCCGTGGGAGAAATAAGGTGTAGGGTGGAAGGTGTAAGGTGGAAGGTGGATGGGGGAGTGAATAGTGGTTCAGTCAGACATAGGTAACACTTTAGAGTCAGACATGGGTAACACTTTCAAGGTTACAGAGAGGTTACAGTGTCTCGGTGGGAAGGCAAGTTTCGGTTTGGGGAGGAAGAGTGCCTTCTCCCTTGGAGCCCCCTAGGGGGCTCGCGCCGGCGGCGGAAAGCATGCTCAAGTTTTCCGCAGGAATAAACTTCGCGATATCCGTGTGATACTCCCCGAGGAAAATCTCGTAAAGACAGACACGCCAAACGCCGTTTTGCTCACCCGGAGACACTCCGACCGTATGTCCGCGCAACGCGGTGCTCAGGAAAACGACCCGCGAGCCGATGCGAATCTCTCCGTTTTTCTTCACTTTGCGCGGGAGCGCGTTCCCGTAATCGAAGTGCGGCGCGGGAACGTAGCGACGTTCGCTTTTGCGGTAAACATCGGCGGGAACGGCGTTGTTCAGCGCCGCATGCGGACGTTCGCAGTTGAAGCTCTCCTGCCAAGCGTCCAGTTCCGTTTGCGACGAACTCCGGTTCGCTTCAAGCAAAAGCATGTCGCGGTGCATGCGCTCGTGACCTCCGTTGTCCTGCGGACAACCCGGGCGGGAACGTATCGGCAAAATGCCCGACTGCGCCCACCACGCCGAGAGCGCACTCAGCCCGCCGAGCGCTCTTGAACAGCGAAACGGCGCCCCGTTGTCGCTTTGGATCATTCGCGGCAAACCGTATTTTTTGAAACATTCCTCGAAAACTTCCTGCACGTCCACCGTGCCGCATTTGCGCACGAAACGCACTGCCAAAAGAAACCGCGAATACGCATCGCGAATCGTGAGCGCCGTCATTTTCGCGTTCCCGCGGGAACGCCACCAACCTTTGAAATCAACCGTCCAAAGCTCGTTCGGCGCGTTCACGACGTTCACGGGTTTGACGACGATCGCTCGCGCGCGTTCCCGCCGTTTCTTCGGCTTGATCAGTCCGCTTTTGTGCAAAAAGCGCTGAATCGCCGAGACGCTCGGCAACGGCGAAACCGTTCCCTCGCGCCGGAAAAACGCGTGCAGCTTCTTCGCGCCCCAGTCCGTGTGCGCACAGCGCAACTTGACCAGCAGACACGCCGTCCGCTCGCTCCAAAGCTCATCGGCTTTGTCCGGGCGGCGGGAACGCTCGTGCAGTCCCGGCTCGCCCTCCTGTTCATAACGACTCTTCCATTTGTAGAGAGTCTTTCTTGATATCGAGTAGCGCGAAGCAATCGAGCTCACGCTCTCTTGCCCCTGCGCCAACGCAGTCATTATTTCTTTTTTCATGGTAAGGATATTTCTTGGGTTCCACGGCATACACCATGGGTTAAATACTATTTCTTGCTCCCTTGAAACTGTTACCTATGTCTGACTCCGTTTTGTTACCTATGTGTGAATCCGCACC
>CAVEBA010000069.1:0-8807 GCA_963613695.1 Sphaerochaetaceae bacterium | reverse complement strand
GGCGAAGCAAAAATGCGGTCGGCAGCTCAAATTTCCGTGGTGCCCGGGACAGGACTTGAACCTGCACGCCTTGCGGCAAAGGAACCTAAATCCTTCGTGTCTGCCGATTTCACCACCCGGGCGGCACCGGAAGCGCCAATCAAACGCGAGTTTTTGCGGGAACGCAAAGGAAAAAGCGAGCGGCGAGCGTTAGGCGATTTTTTTAACCTGCGCGGCGACGAATTCGGAAATTGCGAGCAAGTGCCGAGCGCCGGGCGTTCCCGCGTAGGGCGCGAGCGCGTCTGCCGCCGCCTGTGTTTCGCGCAGAAAATATTCGCGGCATTCGTCGAAGATTCCGGCGTTTCGCATTTTTGCGACGATTTCGCGTGTGCCGAGCGTTCCCGCGGCGATGTCCGCGAGGAAGCGTTCCCGCGCGGGAGCGTCGAGTTTTTGCAGGAAAAGAATTTCCGGGAGCGTGAATTTTCCGCTGGCGAGATCGGTGCCGAGAGTTTTTCCGATGGCGGATTCGTCGCCGAGACAATCGATGATATCGTCGAAAATCTGATACGCGCGCCCGAGTCGCCGCCCGAATTCGGCGAACGCGTTTCCTTTTTCAACGCCGCCGCCGGAGATGCTCGCGCCGAGCATTGCGCTGACTTCGAAGAGCTCGCCGGTTTTCATCTGAATCATGCCGAAATAATCGTCGAGCGAAATTGCGGCGTTCCCGCGTTCGGAAGTTTGCCAGATTTCTCCGGTGCAAATTTTTTGCGTTGCGGCGGCGAGTGCGCGACAAAGCTCGACGGAATCGAAATCCGACATGAGTTTGAGCGCGTGCGCGAAAATTGCATCGCCGAGAAGCACGGCGGTGTGCGAACCGTATTTCGCGAAAAGGGAAGGCGAGGAATGGCGGACTTTCGCGTCATCCAAAATGTCGTCGTGAACGAGCGTCGCAAGGTGAATGAGCTCGACGGTTGCGGCGGCGCGCACGAGCTGCGGGCAAACGTTGTCTTCTCCGTCCCAACCGGAAAAAAATACGAGCGCGGGGCGCAGGCGTTTTCCGCGGTGCGTGAACGTGTAGCGCAGGCTTTCCCGCGCGGCGGGAGCGAATTCCTGCACTTGCGCTTCCAAAAAAGCGTCGAGCGCCGCCAGATGATTTTTCAGCGGAGCGAAAATTCCGCTGGCGCTCAGTGTTTCCGTGAGCGGTTTTTTTGAAAGCGTATCCATCTTGCGTTCAAAAGTGCGGGAACGGTTTTTTTATTTCGTCGCGATTTTTTCGATGAATTTTTTCACGCGGGAAATCGTGCGTTCCTTGCCGAGAAGCTCGAGCATTTCGTGCAAGCCGGGACCGCCGGGTTGTCCGGAAACGGCGAAGCGCATCGGCGCAAAATAATCCGTCGGTTTCACGCCGTGCTCGGCGCCGAGTTTTGCGAAAATCGCGTCTATGGTCGCGGGAGCGACGTCCGGCGCGGCTTCGAGCGCGGGAACGAGCTCGCGGCAACGCGCCGCGGGATCGCTTTTTTTGAGAAGTTTCGCGAAGCCTTTTTCATCGAGCGGAAAATCTTCCGTGAAGAAATATCCGACGAAGCTCGGGAGCGTTTCGAGCGCGTTCATCTTCGGTTTGCACAGCGCGAGGACTTTTTGCAGGTAGTCTTCGTCGGTGTGTTCGTCGATGATTTTTGCTTCGCCGAGCACGGGAGCGGCGAGCCACGCGAAAGATTCGTCCGGGAGCGCGCGCAGATATTCCTGATTGAAAAACGCCATTTTGCGCTCGTCGAAACGTGCGTTCGCCTGATGCACGTCGCAGAGATCGAACTGCGCGATGATGTCTTCGATGGGCAGAATTTCGCGTCCGTCTTTCGGCGTCCAGCCGAGCAGGCAAAGGAAATTGCGCACGGCGGCGGGCAGGAAGTGGCGCGACTGGTATTCTTCGATGAGTGCGCCGCGGTCGCGCTTGGACATTTTCCCCGAGCCTTCCGTTTTCAAAATCAGCGGAATGTGCGCAAACTTCGGCGGCTCGACGCCGAACGCTTTGTAGAGCTCAATGTGTTTGCTCGTGTTGGAAAGATGATCTTCGCCGCGAATCACGTGCGTGATTTTCATCGCGATGTCGTCCACGACGTTCACGAGGTGAAAAACGGGTTCGCCGTTCCCGCGCACGATGACGAAGTCGCGGTCTTCGGCGCGTTCGACGCGCCCGCGGATAATGTCGTCAATCACGACGGGAGCGGCGTGCACGCGCTCGATTTCTTTTTTGAGAAAATCGTCGTAAACGGTTTCGCGTTCGCCTTCGAGCCGGAACCAAACGGCGCCGTCCTTTTCGTAGGCGCGCCCTTTGTCCATGAGCTCGCGAACTTTTTCGCGGTAAAAATCGCTGCGTTGCGACTGAAAATACGGACCGAAATCGCCGCCGACCTGCGGACCTTCGTCCCAGTCCATCCCGAGCCAGCGCATGGATTCGAGAATGACGTCGAGGAATTCCTGCGTGTTGCGTTCCTTGTCGGTGTCTTCGATGCGGAGCACGAACGTGCCGCCGGTGTGCCGTGCGTAAAGCCAGTTGAAGAGCGCGGTTCGGGCGCTGCCGATGTGGAAAAAGCCCGTCGGGCTTGGTGCGAAACGTGTGCGAACTTCACTCATGGTCGGTCGAAAAATTGCGTTCCCGCAAGGAAACGCTTTTCCCGCCCGCTTTGCAAACGGAAAAGGCATTTGCGGATTGCGACCGTTCCCGCGGGAACGTTGCGATTGCGTTTTCCGTTTTACAAAGGGGGCGTCTTGTGCGATATTTCCCCGCGCTGTGAACCTCACCCCTCGACATTTCGCAATGCTGTGCGCTTGCGCCCGCTGACGCGCGTTCCCGCACGCAAACGAAAATTTTACCCTTAGCGCTTACCTCATCATGCAGAAAAAAATCCAACCCGGAGTCATTTTCGACTGGGACGGCGTGCTCGTCGATTCCTCTTCCGCGCACGAACGCAGTTGGGAAATTCTCGCCGCGGAGAAGAATCTTATTCTTCCGGAAAATTACTTTCGCCTCGGTTTCGGACGGCGCAACGAAGAAATCATCCCGCACATTCTCGGCTGGAGCCGCGAGCCCGGCGAAATCCGCGCACTGTCCGAACGCAAAGAGGAAATTTTCCGAAAAATCATTCGCGAGGAGGGCATCGAGCCGTTGCCCGGAGTGCGCCGCCTGCTCGAAGATCTCAAACAACAAAAAATTCCCTGCGCAATCGGCGCTTCGACTTGCCGCGAAAATATCAATCTCGCGCTCGAAATCATGGATTTGAGCAACGGATTCGCGGGAATCGTTACCGAAGAAAACGTTTCCGCCGGAAAGCCCGCGCCCGACGTTTTTCTGCAAGCGGCGCAAACGCTTTCGCTCCCGCCGGAAAATATCGTCGTGTTCGAGGACGCGCTCGCAGGCGTGGAAGCCGGAATCGCCGGCGGATTCAAGGTCGTTGCCGTCGCGACGACAAATCCCGCCGAGCTGTTGCGCCGCACAAAAGCGCACTACGTTGCGGAACATCTCACGGACGTAAATATCGGGCTGATCAACGCGCTGCTTCGCACGAAAAAATGAATTTCGCGCGTTCCCGCGCTTCACGTTCCCGCGCCGCGTGCGGGCACAAAAAAAGCCGGGTTGACCACAACACCCGAGCAACCTGACTGCCGCTGCTTCCTTCCGGATCTGACGGGGTTCGCCGGCGCGCGTCGTATGGGACCCGACCGCCGACAAGCATTCCCGATTCTCCTCGGTGGCGCAAGCAAAATGAAACTCCGCATCGCGTCGCGGAAAAACGTTTGCGAAAGAAAGCGGAAACTGCAAAATCTCACGCAGACATGAAGAAACATCTTCCCGTTCCCGCAATCGCCGCGATTTGCGCGATTTTTTGCTCCGCCTGCGCGGAAACGCCCGCAGAACACACGTATTGGCTGAAAAATTCCTCGACGGGAACGTATTCCGCGCACTGCGCGCGCGTCGAGCTTTCTCCCGCGGAAATGGACGAGCTCGGGCTCGTCAAAGACTTGCCCGAAGACGCAAAAACGACCGACTGAGCGTTCCCGCGTCCGACGTTCCCGCAGAAAAAACTTTCCCCCGCTTTTCAAAACGAACATGAAAAAAGTCCTCGCTCTCATCACGCACGGCGTCGAAGAAATCGAAGCCGTCGCCCCGTTTGACCTGCTTCGCCGCGCCGGAATCGAATTGACCGTCGCCGCGCTCGGCGTCGGCGCCGATCTCGTCGTGCGCGGGCGCGGGAACATCGCGTTGCTCGCGGACACGGCGTTTGAAACGCTCGCGGGAACGCCGGAAAATTTTCCCGCTCTCGCGGAAAAATTCGACGCGCTGATGATTCCGGGCGGTCCGGGCTCGTTCGCGTTGCGCAAGGACGGGCGCGCCGCGCGTCTCGCCGCCGCATTCGCCGCGCACGGGAAAATCGTCGCCGCAATTTGCGCCGCGCCGCTTATCTTGAAAGACGCGGGATTGCTCGAAGGCAAACGCGTTTCCGCGCATTTTTGCACATGGGAAGAAATTCCCGCCGCCAAAAATTGCGCGCGTACGGAGCTCGACGGGAACGTGCTCACCTCGCGTGGTCCGGGAACGGCGTTCGACTTCGGGCTGGCGCTCGCGGAGCTTCTCGCCGGGAAAAAAGCCGCCGCGCAAGTCGCCGCGGAAACGGCATATTGAGCCGCGCGGGAACTTTCAAATTGATAATTCTCCGTCGATAGTCTTTCTTCTTTTTCAGCGCTTTTCATAGCGTTTTTTGATCACAAAAGCCAATCTATGGTTCCCACCAAATCACTCAGAGTTCTCATCATCGGCTCCGGCGGTCGCGAGCATGCGTTGCTCCGCGCCTGCAAGGCGAGCCCGCTCGTCGCGGCGGTGTCCGTCGCTCCCGGCAACGGCGGCATGGAACAGGAAGCCGTCTGCTATCCGCTGAACGTTACGGACACGGCGTCCGTCGTCGCTCTCGCGAAAAAGCTGGACGCAAATTTCGTCGTCATCGGTCCGGAAGTGCCGCTTTCGCTCGGCGTGGTCGATGAGCTCGAGGCAGCGGGCATTCCCGCCTACGGTCCCGTAAAAGCGGGCGCAAAACTGGAAGCCAGCAAGAATTTTACAAAAGAATTTCTCGTTCGCCACGGCATTCCGACTGCGCGGGGGCGGCGTTTTACTTCGTCGGAAGAAGCCGTCGAATATCTCGCTTCGCAAAAATTTCCGATCGTCATCAAGGCAGACGGTCTTGCCTCCGGAAAAGGCGTAATCATCGCCGAAGATTTTGAACAAGCCTGCACCGCAGTCTATGACATGCTCGACTCGCACTGCTTCGGCAGCAGCGGGAACGAAATTCTCATCGAAGAATTTATGGAAGGCGAGGAAGCCTCCATCATGCTCATGGTCTGCGAAGACCGCTACGTGATGCTTCCCGCAAGTCAGGATCACAAACGCGTCGGCGAGGGAGACACGGGACCGAACACCGGCGGAATGGGCGCTTACGCTCCCGCAGACGTCGTGACGCCCGAAGTCGAACGCCGCGTCGTTTCCGAAATCGTGGAGCCGACGCTCAAAGGCTTGGCGGCGGACGGCATTCGCTACCGCGGCACGCTTTACATCGGAATCATGATCACGGCGGAGGGACCGAAAGTCGTCGAGTTCAACGTGCGTTTCGGCGATCCCGAATGCCAAGTTTTGCTTCCGCTTTTGAAAACCGATCCCGTCGCCGTCATGTATGCCTGCGCCACGGGAACGCTTGATCCGTCGAGCGTGGAATTTCACGACGGCTACGGCATCATCGTCGTGCTCGCCGCCGAGGGCTACCCGGGAACGCCGCGCAAGGGCGACGTCATCACGCTTCCCTCACGCGTTCCCGCAGAAACGGGAATCGTTCACTCCGGAACCGTGCGCGAAGACAACGGCGCGATTACGACCGCCGGCGGACGCGTTCTCGGCGTGACCGCGCGCGGCGCAACGCTCGCCGAAGCCGCCGAACGTGCCTACGCACTCGTCGCGCAAATCCGTTTCGCCGGAATGCATTACCGCCGCGACATCGGCGCACGCCAGCTCCGCCGTGATTCCGCAGAGTGATTTTTTTGCCTACGGCAAAAAAAGGTGTAGGGTGGAGGGTGTAGGGTGATTTTTTTTCGCCGATGGCGAAAAAAGTTGAGGAGTTGAAAAGGTTGAGGAGTTTAGGAGTAGCGAGCGGATTTTTGCCTGCGGCAAAAATGAAGTGAGAACTATTCACTATTCATTATTCGCTATTCACTTTTTTTTCGCCGTCGGCGAAAAAAACTCATCTCCATTCGTGCTTCGGGTAGCGTCCACGAAGCTCTTTTTTAACGTGTTCGTAGGACGTTTTCCAAAATGCATCCAAATCCGTCGTGCGCTGAAACGTGCGCCGCGCGGGCGACTGCACTTCGATGACGAGCGACACGCGTCCGCCGCAGATTTTTAGCGCTTTCCCCGGGCAATCGTAAAGCTCCTGCACGGTCGCGCCGACGACTGCCTCGCAATCTTCCGTGTAAGTGATTTTCGCGAGATGTTTTTTTCGCGGGAGCGCGATTGCGTCCGGCAACAGCGCGTCCATCGCCGCTTCCTGCTCGCGCGAAAGCCAGCCGCGCAAAGTTTTCTGCACGGGCTTTTCGCGAATGTCGCGATACGCGGTCGCGCCGAGACAAATTTCTTCGATGAGCATGCGCCGCCCCTCGGTGTCGATCGGCGCGATGCCGAGCTCCGGACAATGTTTTGCGGCAAAATTCACTTTGCGAATCCACGCTTCGACCTGCGAATCCCATTTTTCCAACTCGAGCCGTCCGGCGAGCACTTCTTCCGCGAGCAAGCGCGAAGCGGCATCGCTCGCGACATCGGGCAGTTCCCGCGAGCTCAGCACGAGCCCGCGAAAAACGCGTTCCCGCCGCGTTACGACGCGCCGCGCGCCGGCATCGTAGCGCACGCTGTCGCGCTCTTCAAAATCATCGGGAAAATATTCTTCGAGCCACGCCGGTTCGACAGCCGTCGCCATCGAAAGAAAAACCGTAACTTCGCCGCGCGTCTGGATTTCTTCGACTTCGGCGGCAACGAAAAGTTCCGCACGGCGTGCGGCGCTCCCGCGACGAAGCTCGCCCGCGCGCCCGTGCACGAGACGGCAACGCAGCGTTCCCGCGTCCGTGCGGCGCGCAAGTTGCGAAACAAATCCGAGCAACAGACAACGCCGCACGGCTTCGTAGATATCGCTCGGAGCGGCGGCGGCGGGAACGCCGGCAAAATTTTCTCCGTCGCGTTCCCGCGCGAAAACGCTTTCCGCAATTTTTACGAACTGCGCGGCGAGCCGATCCGCTTGCCTTGCCGCCGAAGCGTGAATGCCCCAGCGCCGGCAAAAATCGACGTCGAAATCTTTTTTTCGCGCCATGCCGATCAGCGTAAGGCGCGGGAAAAAATCAGAATCGCTTTCGCCGAGAAGCTCTTCGCGTTCGTCCTCGCGGCGGCGATCGGAGAGCTCGAGCATCACGTCGCGCCCCTGCGCCATCGCGGCGACGAATGCGATTTGCGTCAGGCAACCGAGCGGACGCGCGGCGAGCATCATTCGCGCATAGCGCGGGTGCAACGGGAAACGCGCCATCGCCGCGCCGAGCCGCGTGAGCGTTCCCGCGGCATCGAGTGCGCCGAGATCGCGCAACAGCTCGATTGATTTTTCCAGCGCTTGCGCGTCCGGTTTTTCAAACCACGGGAACGTATCTAAATTTTCGATGCCGCCCGCCTTGAGCTGAAGCAACGCCTCCGAAAGCTCCACGCGCCGAATTTCGGGAACGTCGCGCACGGCGCGATTTTCCTGCTCGCTGCGCGTCCACAGGCGCACGCAACGCCCGGGCGCGGTTCGCCCGGCTCGCCCCGCGCGTTGGTCGGAAGAGCTGCGCGAAATATTTTCGATGAGCAACATATTGATCCCGCGATGCGGATCGTAGCGCGCAATTCGCGCCAAGCCCGAATCGATGACGATGCGCACGCCGGGAATCGTCAGCGAAGTTTCCGCGACATTCGTCGAAACGATGACCTTGCGCGTTCCCGCGGGAGCGGGCGCGACGGCGCGGTCCTGCGCTTCGGCGGAAAGCTCGCCGTAGAGCGGAAGCACGATGCACTCGCGCCCCTCCGGCGTCGCGGCAACGGCGGCAATCGTTTTCGTAATTTCGTAAGCGCCCGGCATGAAGATGAGAAAATCGCCCTCGGGCTCTTCGTGAAAAACTTTGCGAAAAGCCGCCGCGGCGTGATCCCACACGGCGACGCGCGGCGCGAAACCGTTGCGCCGCAGCGTTCCCGCAGTCGTTCCCGCGATGCCGGCGGCGGCGGAATATTCGATTTCTATCGGAAAAAGCCGTCCGCTCGCCGTCAGCGTTTCGCAAGGCGCAAGCCATTGCGCGAGCGTGTCCGTGTCGAGCGTCGCCGACATGACGACGATGAGCAAATCCGGACGCGTCGTGCGTTGCAGGCGCATCGCCATCGCAAGCGTGATGTCGGAATAAAGGTGGCGTTCGTGAAATTCATCAAAAATGATCGCGCCGATTTTTTCCGTCTCCGCAGCGTTCCCGCCGAGCAGTTGACGCAGAAGCAGCCCCTCGGTGACAAATTTGATGCGCGTTTCGGCGGATTCGACGCGATCGAAACGAATCTGATATCCGACCTCGCCGCCGAGCGTTTGACCGCGTTCCCGCGCGATGCGCGCCGCGAGCATGCGCGTCGGCAAACGCCGAGGTTGCAACACGACAATTTTTTTCCCGGCGGGAACGAGAGCATCATCGAGCAACATTTGCGGAATTTGCGTCGACTTCCCGGAACCCGTCGGCGC